>JANOSQ010000193.1:0-3025 GCA_031415915.1 Fimbriiglobus sp.
CAAGTGCGCGGGTTGATCCTTGTACACCGCTTCGAGGGCGTTCCAGAGCGACAGCAGTTCGTTCGCCGAGAGAACCTGCTGGGCTTGGGCGAACAGCGATTGCGCCAGGAAGTAGGCGTTCGTTTTCGCCCCCGCATCGCCGACGCCGACGATGTTCACCGCATCTTGGGGCAAGCGTTTGCCGAGTTCCCCGTGCTGCCGACTGGCGAGTAGATAGGCGTTGGTGAGCCAGCGCATCCCCGGCTGACCCTTGGCCAAGCGCCCGCACTCGGCGAGGTGTTCCTTGGCCCGCGCCCACTGCTGCGTCGCGGCGAAGTGCAGCACGAGCAAGGCCCGGTCCTCGAAGGTGGCTTTGCTCGCCGCTGCGGCCGCTTTGGCGTCGGCGAGCTTCGGCAGGGGTTGCTTCAGGAACAGCACCCGCTCTTTGGCCGCGAGTTCTTGCTTCATCCGCTCGGCGAATTCCCCGGCGGGCACGTCGGTGATCGTTTGCGTTTCCAGCGCCGTCCGCTTCCCGGCTTCGTCGAGCGTCTCGATTTTCCGCGCCCACCATGTTCCGGCGATCTCGGCGAAATCATCGAACTTCGTCGTCGACTGAACCTTGCCGCGCTGGCGCCGTTCGGCGCTGAGCAGGACGTTGCGGGCTGTGTCGATGACGTACCGGAGTTCGTAGCTTCGCTCGGTTTTGTGTTTCAGAATCAGCAGCGCCCGGTCTTTGGCGATCGCTTCGACCGTCGGAGTGTGGTTCGCATAGCCGATGTGCAGCCTCGTCATCGAGTCGTCGCTGAGTTCCAGCGGCGGCCGTTGCAGATCGAAGGCATTGGATGCGCGGACGCGGCCGAGTTGGTAGGCGGCGTTGATCGCCCCGAGTTCTTTGGCATCGCACCACTGCACGCTCACCGGCCCGGTCGACGGCGTCGAGCGCGTCAGCCACGCCGTCGGCGACACGAGTTCGACCCGCTGGCTTCGTGAGGTCACTGCGGTATCGAAGTATTCGTGGGTCCGCGCGATCGCAAGGCCGCCCTTGTGCTGGGCAAGCTTATCGCGTCGGAGCAAACTCTTCGAGAGCGCGAGCGCCGGGGCGGGCCAGTTCGATTTGGGTTCCTTCCAAGCGCGCGCCGGCGCCGGCAGTTGCGGGAAGAGTGTGCCGATCCAGTTCAAGCCGGGGCGACGACTGCGACGGAAATAGAGTTGCTTATCGTCCAGATCGAAGCCGAAACTAACCATGTCGGGATACGCGATGCTCGAAAGCATCGGCAAATTGTCTCCCGACATACCGAGTGGATCCGAGAGGGCCTTCCCCAATTCGAAGGGGGTATCGAACGAGTCTTTGACGGCTTTCAACTTACCGAAATCGGCATCTTGGTAGTACCCCTCGCTTTTCTGGGCGTCGTCCCTCGAATCGACAACGAAGTTCCGGACGAACTTCTCGCGCTTGGTGAGGTCATCGACTTCCAAGGATTCGGGCGAGTTGGATTCGACACCCAGGCTGCCATCCGACAAGTGCGTGCCGAATTCGTCGCCCCGTCCTTCGCCGAGTTGGATGTAATGGCGATTGTTGTCCCCACCGCGGGGTAATGACGATGAGGACGACGGCAGTTCGATCGCCTCGAACACGCGCACGTTGCGGCCGAGGTTCATCAGTTGGTTCAGCACGTTGCGCCGCAATACGGTGCGGTACTCTCCGGCGGCGCGCATCTGCTTCTGCTTCAGTTCGAAGGCGGCATTGTCGCGGCCGTCGGCGAAGAATTTCTCGCCGTCGCGCATTTTGAACTGCCGCTTGACCGCGAAGCGCTCGCGGTCGGCGTCGGACTCCAGCACCAGCAGCGAGGTGTACGGCGTGATGATGTTGAACTCTTCGCTCAGCGCGATGATCTCTTGTTGAATCGCGGCCGACGACCCTTGTTCGAGCAATTTGTCGAGGTGCATCCGCGCCCACAACCGGGGCAAGAACGAGTTCCCCGACTCGGCGTCCTTGAGCGAGAACTTGGAGACGTACCGCACCGGCTTCGACCCAAGCATCCCGGTGACGACGATCTCTCCTTGCTGATCCTTGCCCTCGGGCAAGTAGCGGCCGAGAAGGATTTGCTGCGAACCCGCGGCGACGTTGGGCAATTCGTCCGGATAGACGCGCGCCGTGCGGACGCCGGTGATTTCCACCTTCAAGTTGCGCAGCGCCGGCGTGGCGATCTCGGTGAGCAGTTCAGCGACGACCATCTGCGGCCCCTGCTCGCCGCCGACGCGCCGCATCGATCCGCCGCCGAGGGCCGCGATCGCTTTGAGCGCGGCCGGTTCGTAGCTGCTGCCGAGGGCGACGGCGTGGAAGGTGCCGGGCTTCCCCTCGTGGAGCTTGGCGAGCCGTTTGGCGAAGGCGACCGGATCGGCGTCGCCGTTGGTGCTGATCCCGTCGCCGAGGTAGATCGCGTGCGTCCCCGGCTGGCATTTCGAGATCGCCGAAGCAAAGGCGTTGTCGAGGTTGGTCCAGCCGAGGGAGACGCGCTTGGCCAAGGTGTCGCGGACGATGGCGATGTTCTCCGGTGTGGCCGACACCGGCTTTTCGAAGATCCAATCGCAGTTCACATCGCAGGCCGCGACATTGATCGTGTCTTTCGGCGTTAATGCCCCGAGGAGCGATGCGAGCAGCGCATTCTGTGTGGCCCGCTGGCCGCGATCCATCGACGCCGAGGTGTCCGCCAGCAGAAGTAATTTCAGCGGTTCGCCGTTGGGAATCAGCGGTCGCTCCCAGTTCCCGGTGCCATCCGGCGGCGACAATTGAACGAGGAAATAGCCATCGTCGCCGCGGCGGTGCGGGATGACGACCACGTCTTCGCGGCGCCCGGCGACTTCGACGACCGCTTCGAAATCGCGGGTCGGCGTGTACTCCTGAGCGGCGAATTCGACGTGGCCGGAGTGCTCCGTCTGCGTCAATCGCGTGTCGTGCGTTGGCGACGAGACGCTCTTGATGCCCGCCGCGGAGTGGATTTTCACGTCGATTTTCAGATCGCGCAGCGGGTGCTGTTTCAGCAGC
>JANOSQ010000194.1:0-1552 GCA_031415915.1 Fimbriiglobus sp.
CTCTTGGTCGGCGCGGCCGGGGTCTTCGGCGAATTGCACGACTCGCTGAACATCGTCTGGGAGATCAAGACGAAGCCCGGGCAAGGCGTTCGCGGGTTCATCCGGACTAAGTTCTTGTCGTTCGGGATGGTGCTCTCCATCGGCTTTTTGCTCCTCGTGTCCCTCGTTTTGAGCGCCGGCCTGTCCGCCTTGGGCACCTTTGCCACCGGTCTCGCACCGGGTGTGCCCACCCTGATCAACGTCTTGAATTTCCTCGTGAGCATCGCCCTCGTGACGGGTTTATTCGCCATGCTTTTCCGCTATCTGCCGGACGCGCGGTTGCCGTGGCGGTATCTTTGGCTCGGGGCATTTATCACCGCCCTCCTTTTCACGTTGGGCAAATACCTCATCGGCCTTTACTTGGCACAAGCCGCCGTGGGTTCCCCCTTCGGCGCGGCGGGATCGCTCGTGGTGCTCGTCGTTTGGGTTTATTACTCGTCGTTGATCGTGTTCTTCGGGGCCGAGTTGACCCAAGCGAGTGCCAAAGCCGCCGGGATCGAAGTGGAGCCTCTCGACAACGCCACACGGGTCGTGGTGCAAACGCTCCCGGTGGAACCGGACCAATGAGCGGGATATCCTGCGTCCGCGATTTATTTGACATTCCAAATCCGGAGCGCATATTTAAGTGTACTTGCATACACAGTGACCGGAGTAACACGATGATCGTTCCCCTCCATCCTTCATCGCGCCAATGCTTTCCACACTGTCTCGGCGACGACCACGTAGGCGTTGCCGAAGGCGTCGCTCCGCAGAAATGCCGGGGTGCGGGCGGGGTCGCCGATGAACGGCCGCAGGAACCAACCCATCTGAATGCCCACGAACGCGTACAGCACGACCCAGATTCGGCGCATCGCCGCGTGTCGGCGGTTCTTGGCTTCCAACGCGCGGTAGCGCCGTCGGAGTTGCCATTGGGCCGTGATGCTGGCGATGGCGAACATGAGCGCATTGAAAGAGGTCGCTTCATGATAGTCGGTCGTGGATAAGTACCATATGGCCGTGTAGGGAGCGAGCGCGGCGAGGATGACCGCGATCGCCGCCTGGGTGCCGAGGACGGCGCGGAAGGCGGCGCCGAAATCGTTCCGCAACCCGAGCAGCGAGTTCAACACGAAGAAGCTCGGCGTCGCGATGATCGTCGTCGCCAACAGCAGCATCGGCACCTTGGCCGCCGAGTAGACGATTTGAACCGCCCGATCCGCGCTCAGGCCGCCGAAGCTGCCCATCACGGCGCCGTAGAATCCGCCGCCCGAGCCGACGGCCACCAGCCACGACCGGACGGCGACGCCGCGACCGACCGCGTCGCGGGGACCTCGGAGGATCGACTCCAAAGTTCGTTCGAGTGCGGTCATGGCGTCACGGGCCGAACAGTTGGCGCAGCGACTTCAACACCGCTTCGAAGAACGAGGCTTCGCGCGGGCGGAACCAAGTGAAGGCCAGGAACGGCGAACCGACGAACGGCCGCAACACCCACCCCATCTGGGCGCCGACCAAACCGAAGGCCACCAGCCAGATGTAA
>JANOSQ010000195.1:0-7499 GCA_031415915.1 Fimbriiglobus sp.
TTCGAACACCACGACGGAGTCGCGATTCTCAGGTCGGACCGCGGAGCGGCCGGAGAGCGTTCCCACGCGGAGCGTGGGAACGAGTGGACTGCACACCCTAGAGTCGGCCGGCTGTCCGATCCGGAATTTCGGACAGCGACCTCGACCTCGATCCCCTCCGGCAAAGTGACCTTCCCATCAAAAACGACAACTCCATTCTGGACATGACCGAGCAACGACATTTGCGAACCTCCGCCAAAGATTCCAGAACCATCTCATTCAACAGCCTACTGCTTGGTCACACGAGTGAAATGGGATCGGTTCTTTCAGAGCCGGACGCGTGAGCGACGTTCGACGCTTAAACGTCGCTTACGCGTCCGGCTCTGACCCCAAACCATCAATGTGACGCAGCACTACCTGGCCCCACTCACCCGAGCAACTCCCGGATCACACTGCCGTGGACCAGCGGTTGCGGGCGGTTTTGGCGGTCCGTGATGATGCTGTCCGGGTCGTAGCCTAGCAAATGGTAGATCGTCGCCAACACGTCCTTCGGCGAGATCGGGTTGTCCAGCACCGTGCCGCCGATCTTGTCGGTCTTGCCGATGACTTTGCCCCTCGCGATCCCGCCGCCGGCGAAGAGCGCCGAGTAGGCCTGCGACCAATGATCGCGCCCACCGCCTTTTTCCGTGGTGATCTTCGGCGTCCGGCCGTGTTCGCTCAGCACCACCACGAGCGTTTCGTCGAGCAGGCCGCGCTCGTCGAGGTCGGCGATCAGGCCGGCGTAGCCGCGGTCGAAGCCGGGCATCAGTTCGTTGCGCATCCGCGGGTAGTGTTCCCAGTGCGTGTCCCAGCCGGAGCCGGCGAGACCGAACTCGTCCCAGAACACGGTGACGAACTTCGACCCCGCTTCGACCAGCCGCCGTGCCGCGAGGCACGATTGGCCGAAGAGCATCGGGCCGTATTGGTCGCGGACCTTAGGGGACTCTTTGCGGACGTCGAGCGATTGCCGAACCTTCTCGTTGCCGATCATCGAATACGCGGACTGACGGAATTGGTCGTGCGAGGCATCGGGCCAGCGGTCCTGCACCCGGCGGGCTTCTTCGAATTGCTTCAGCAGCGACTTGCGGGTGTCGAGGCGGTCGACCGTCATTTCGGACGGGAGCTGCGTGGCGTCGCCCAAGGTGAACCGGCAATCGAGATCGACGCCGACGTAGGGTTCGTCGAATTCGATGGTGTCCTTGTTCAGCGTCTTGGTGATCTTCTTGTTCGCCTTGCCGACGAATTGCGTGAAGTGCGGGTGATGCTCGGAACCGAGGAACCCGGCGTACGGCCCGGCCCGCTGGACTTCCCCGACGCGCTGGCTGCTGAACGGGAACGGCAGCGCCACGTTGTCCGGGATCGCTTTGGGCTTCGCACCCTTGGCTTTCTGCTTCTCCAAGTAGCTGACGACGGAACCGATGTAGGGCCAGTGTTTGCTGTCGCGCGGGCTGAGTTCCAGCGGGGCGTCGATCTCGGGGATGCCGGTGGTGGCGTAGGCGACGCCGTGGAGCGGGAACTTGTGCGTGAGGCTGCGGACGACCGAGACTTTGTCCATGACCTTGGCCGTGTGCGGCAGCAGTTCGCAGACGTCGCACCCGCGCAGGGTGGACGGGATGCCTTTGAGTTCCCCGCGGATTTCGACCGGGGCGTCCGGCTTCATGTCGGCGAATTCCAACTGGCTCGGCGACCCGTATAGGAACAGCAGGATGCAGGACTTGGCCTTGCCGAAGTGGGCATCGCGCGCGACCGGTTTGCTCTCGCCGGCTCGCAGGTAGTCCGCCAGCGTGAGGCCAAGGACGCCCAAGCCGCCCGCGATGATGGCATCGCGCCGGGTAGTGCCGTCGCAGAATTGTTTGGAGGAGCCGAGGATGCGGAGCATGGGAGACGTCCGAGGGAGAGCTTCGGTCGGCGGGGTGGGGAGAGTATAACAGATGAGATTGTGGAGCGGAAGCGAATTCGATTCCGTCACCCCCTCTCCGCTTCGGAGAGGGGCCGGGGGGTGAGGTCTCCCCGCATGGGGATGAAGGCCGCTCCGCTTCATGCGCCAGACCTCACCCCCTAACCCCCTCTCCGAAGCGGAGAGGGGGAACCGGAGGAAGCAAATGAATCCCGATTGGACGCGCAGCCCCATCGCCGGCCAAACGGTCGATTGGTTCGACCCGCCGGCGAAGCCTCGCTTCGCGCTGCTGTACCTCCATCCCGTCGGCGGGGAATCGCTCGCGGACAATCCGATCTTCACGGCCGAACTCCGCAAGCACAATCTCGCGTGTTGCGCTCCGCAGGGGGGCGAAGGCTGGTGGGCCGATCGCGAAGGGTTGTTGAAGCTCCACCCGGCGATGCGGGAGCGTTGGACCTTGTCGTCGAAGGCCATCGCGGTCGCCGGGATCAGAATGGGCGGGCAAGGCGCGCTGCGGTTGGCCTTCCAATATCCCGAAACGTTCAGCGTCGTCGCGGGGATCGCGAGTGCCATCGATCACCATGAGCGCCACGGCCAAGGTTCCCCGCTCGATTCGCTGTACCGTTCGCGCGAAGCCTGTCGGCAAGATACCGCGACGCTGCGCATCCGACCGGATTCGTACCCGAAGCACATCTGGTTCGCCTGCGATCCGACCGATGAGGAGTGGTTCCGCGGCAACGACCGACTCGACGAGAAACTCACCGCGATGGGCATCCCGCACACGGCCGATTTGACGACCGAATCCGGTGGCCATTCGTGGGAGTATTTCGAAGCGATGGCCGCGCCGATGCTGCAATTCGCGGTGACATCGCTCGAAGCGGACTCGCGACGGTTGCTCTGAAGCGACTTTCGCAACAACCTTTACAAAGTCGATTGGCACAGATCACTGCTCTTCGGTTACAATGTCATTCTCGCCTAGACTTCCCGTTGAGGTTCCCGATGCGGTTCCCACTCGCACTCCTCGCTGTCACCTTCGCAACGACCCTGCTCAGCGCGGCGGAACCCAAGCCCGCCTTCACCGCCGAGCAGGTGAAATTCTTCGATGACTCCGTGCTACCTCTGCTGAAGTCGAACTGCCTCAAGTGCCACGGCGACGACCCGAAGAAGTTGAAGGGCGAACTCGATCTGCGCACGCGCGGGGCGGCACTCCAAGGCGGGGAGACGGGCCCGGTGGCGGTGCCGGGCAAACCGGCCGACAGCTTGCTGATGCAGGTGGTGAACCACACCAAAGAGGGGTACGAGATGCCCCCCGATGGGAAGTTGAAACCCGAGCAGATCGCGGTGTTGACGAAGTGGGTCAAGGACGGCTTCGCTTACCCGGCCGACAAACTCGGCGGCGCCGCGGTGGCGGTCGTGAAGAAGGCCTTCACCCCGGAGCAGAAGGCCTACTGGGCCTACCAGCCGATGAAGCGCCCGGCGGTTCCGGGAGCGGGACATCCGGTCGACGCATTCTTGAACGAGAAACTCACCGCGAAGAAACTCGCCCCCGTCCCGATGGCGGACCGGGCCACGCTCATCCGCCGGGTGCAGTACGACCTCACCGGATTGCCGCCGACGCCGGAGGAGATCGACGCCTTTGTGAAAGACCCGGATGCGAAGGCGTGGGAGAAGCTCATCGACCGCTTGCTGGCTTCAACCGAATACGGCGAGAAATGGGGCCGGCATTGGCTCGACATCGTCCGCTACGCGGAAAGCAACGGCTACGAGCGCGACGGGCCCAAGCCGAACGCGTGGCGCTACCGCGATTACGTCATCCGCAGCTTCAACGCCGACAAACCCTACGGCCGGTTCATCCGCGAGCAAATTGCCGGGGACGAGATGCCGCGCGGGGCGGACGAAGTCGATCCGATCATCGCCACGGGTTACTACCGCCTCGGCGTCTGGGACGACGAACCGGCCGACGCGCTCCAAGCCCGCGCCGACGGCTTCGACGACCTCGTGACGATCACGGGCCAAGCGATCTTGGGCATGACGCTGAACTGCGCCCGCTGCCACGATCACAAGGGCGATCCGATCTTGCAGGCCGACTACTTCAAGATGGTCGCGTTCTTCCAGGGCATCCGGGACTACAGCAACGACCGCAACACGAACTCGTCGAACAGCCAGACCGATATCTCGCCGGCGAATCGCCGGGCCGTTTACGAGAAGGAACTGCGCGAGCGAATGGCGCGCATCGAAGCGCTCCAGAACGAAATGATCGTCATCGAAGATGCCGCGATCAAGACGATGACGGCCGAGGATCAGCGGAACTCGGAGGGGCCAGACCGGCCGAAAGTGGTCGCCAAAGTTCCGGCCGCACTCGATGCCGACACGAAGAAAGCCTATCTCGAGAAGAAGAAAGCGCTCGACGAACTCCGCAAGAAGCCATCGCCGATCCAAGATTCGGCGCTCTCCGTCAATCGCTCGGATCCGCGGCCGCCGGCGACGTTCATCCATCTGCGCGGAAACCCCCACGCCAAAGGTTCCGAAGTCAAACCCGGCTTCCCCGAAATCCTAGGCCTGCCCGATCCCGCGATCTCGGCGGTGGGAAAGACTAGCGGTCGGCGAACCGTGCTCGCCGATTGGCTGACCGCGGACACGAACGCGATCCCCGCGCGGGTGCTGATGAACCGCGTCTGGCTGCACCACTTCGGCAAGGGGCTGGTTCCGACTCCCAACGACTTCGGCAAGCTCGGCGAGCAACCGACGCACCCGGAGCTGCTGGAATGGCTCGCCGCCGAGTTCCGCGAACCGACGCCCGGCCAACCGTGGAGCCAAACCGGCGACGGCGAGACTTTGAAGCGGATGCACCGGCTGATGCTGACGAGCGCCGCGTACCAACGGGCGTCGGTCGCCGAGGCGACGAACATGAAAAGCGACCCGGGGAATACGTACCTCTGGCGGTTCAACAGCCGGCGCTTGAACGCCGAGGAAGTGCGCGACTCGATATTGAAGGTCGCCGGCAACCTCGACGGGACAATGTACGGGCCGAGCGTCTTCCCGAAGATTCCGCGCGAGGTGCTCGCGGGTCAGTCGAACCCCGGCGAGCACTGGCACTACAACCCGGCGAAGCCGAAGGACGGCAACCGCCGGACGATTTACGTCTCGGTGAAGCGGTCGCTGCAAGTGCCGATTCTGATCAACCACGACCAAGCCGACCCGGACAATAGTTGCCCCGTGCGCTACACGACGACGGTGCCGACGCAAGCGCTGGGGATGCTCAACGGCGAGTTCACCAACGACCAAGCGATCGCCTTGGCAGAGCGCTTGAAGAAGGAGCACCTGGACGATTTGAATGGGCAGGTGGCCCGCGGCATCCGCCTGACGACGGGGCGCATTCCGAAGGCCGAGGAAGTGACGAAGGACGTAGCGTTTATCGCGGCGCTGAAGGCGAAGCACAAGTTGGACGATGCGAAGGCGCTGGCGCAATATGCCTTGATGCTGCTGAATACGAATGAGTTCGTGTACTTGGATTGAGTCCGAAAGCGGGAGGGAATGCGATGTCGTCTCCGGTATTAGTCCGTCCGATGAACGGGCACTTCCAAGCGTTGCTCTACGGCTCGGAGCAATTCCTCGCCGAAGGTTCGACTCGCGAGGCTGCCATCGCTGCGCTCCAAGCGAAGTTCGATCGCAAAGGCGCGGACGAAGAATGGGTCACGATCGAGTGGCCGAAAGCGGCCGTGAGCGATTTCGCTGGGACGTGGACGGGTGAGCAAGCGGAAATCCTCCGCGAAATCACCCGCGAAGCCTACCGGATCCGGGACGAGGAAAAAGCCGCGGAGTTTCCGGAATGATTGCTTTCGACAGCGATATTTGGACGGAAATCGGCGCTGGCAATCCGTCCTACGTTGTACGGGCGAAATCGATCCCGCGCGATTTGCAGCACGTCCCGATTGTTGTCGCGGAAGAATCACTCCGCGGCTGGTTGGATTTCATTCGAAAGACAGAATCCGGAAAGATCAAAGTGCCATTGAGCGTAGCTTACGAGTCTTTGGAGAAAGCGATCCAACAACTCGGCCTGACCAAATTGTTGCCCTATACCCCAGAAGCCCATGCGATCTACCTCCGCCTGAAATCCCAAAAGCTCCGCATCGGCACCCGCGACCTCCGCATCGCCTCCATCGCGCTCGCCCACGATGCCACCCTGATCACCCGCAACCGCCGCGATTTCGATATCGTTCCGTCCCTCAAACTCGAAGTCTGGAACTGACCCCATGACCACCCAATTCTGCGGTCGGACGCGGCGCGAGTTCTTCTGGCAAACCGGCGGCGCCTTCACCGGCCTCGCACTCACCGGCCTCCTCGGCCGCGACGGCTTCGCCCCGATGGCGCAGGCCGCCGAAGCGGGCAAGAACCCGATGGCCGCGAAGAAGCCGATGCACCCCGCCAAGGCGAAGAGCGTCATCTTCCTCTTCATGTACGGCGGGCCGAGCCACATCGACACCTTCGACTACAAACCGAAGATGGTCGGCCTCGACGGCAAAACCGTCGCGGTGAAAACCTTCGGCCGCGGCGGCAAACGCAACGAGGGCCGCATCGTCGAACCGCGCTGGAAGTTCAAGCAGTACGGCCAGTCCGGGAAGTGGATCAGCTCCCTCTTCCCGAACCTCGCCACCTGCGCCGACGACATGGCCTTCGTCCACAGCATGTACGCCGAGTCGCCGATCCACGGCAGCGCCATGCTCATGATGAACTCCGGCCGGCTCATCAGCGGCAGCCCTTGCCTCGGTTCGTGGGTCACCTACGGCCTCGGCTCCGAGAACGAAAACCTCCCCGGCTTCGTCGTGATGCTCGACAAGACCGGTGGCCCCATCTCGGGGCCGAAGAACTGGAGCAGCGGCTACATGCCCGCCGCTTACCAAGGCGTGACCCTCCGCGCCACCGAGACGCCGATCTTCGATCTCGCCCCGCCGCCGGGCGTGACCCGCGAACAACAGCGGCTTCTGCTTGACCGATTGAAGGAGAAGAACGAAGACCACCTGAGCAGCCGCGCGGACAACTCCGAACTCGCGGCCAGGATCGCCAGTTACGAACTCGCCTACAAGATGCAGGCCCACGCCCCCGAAGCCGTCGACTTCACCAAGGAAACCAAAGAGACGCTCGAGCTGTACGGCATCGAAGGGCCGACCAAAGCGAAGACGGCCGACTTCGGCCGCAAGTGTTTGCTCGCCCGTCGCCTCGTCGAACGCGGCACGCGCTTCATCCAGATCTACAGCGGCGGCAACCACAACGACGCCAACTGGGACGCCCACGGCGACCTCGAAAAGAACCACAACCTCCACGCCGGCAACACCGACTTGCCCATCGCGGGGCTGTTGAAGGATCTCAAGCGCTCGGGCTTGCTCGACAGCACCATCGTCGTCTGGGGCGGCGAATTCGGCCGGCAACCGACGGCCGAGTACGGCACCGGCACCGGCCGCGATCACAACAGCAGCACCTTCACGATGTGGCTCGCCGGAGGCGGCATCAAAGGCGGCACCACCGTCGGCAAGTCGGACGAACTCGGCGCCAACCCGGACGGCGACAAGTTCCACGTCAAGAACCT
>JANOSQ010000196.1:0-7091 GCA_031415915.1 Fimbriiglobus sp.
CCATGCTGCACCAACGGCAGGGCGCGTACCACATCAAGGGGTTTAGCAAGCACGGGCCGCTGCACAATCCGTACGCCTACGGCTACTTCGACCACGTGCCCTACAAGAACTTCCAAGGCGGTCACGTCACCTGCGGCGGCATCGTGTACCAATCGGACGTTTACCCCAAGGAGTTCCGCAACCAGTACATCGCGGGCAACTTACTTTCGAACTGCGTGAACTGGCACAAGATGACGCCGAAGATGTCGAGCTTCACCGCCGAGCACGGCGGCACGCTGCTCGACAGCCACGACACTTGGCACCGCCCGGTCGATTTGATCCAAGGGCCGGACGGCTGCGTCTACGTTGCCGATTGGTACGACAAGCGCGCCGCGCACTTGGACCCGGTCGACGACTGGGACAAGACCAATGGGCGCATTTACCGCATCGAATACAAGGGGATGAAGAAGACGGAGCCGTTCGATTTGCGGAAGAAGTCGGTGAAGGAGTTGGTGGAGTTGCTGAGGCACGAGAATGTGTGGTGGCGGCGCGAGGCGCGGATGCTTCTGAGGGGTTACCTTCGAGAGAACCGGGGGGATGTCTCCAAAGTGTTGGATGAATACTTAAACGCCCCCGGCGAGATGCCGCTCGAGCTGGGCTGGCTTCTCGGGGGCCAGTTTTTCAGTGGGCAGTCGAAGGATGAAACCCGCTTGGAGTGGGCGGTAAGGGCTTCAACGGATCTCGGCAACGGAGGATGGATGCCCAAGGCAATTTCTCCTGGTAGCTACCGACTTCTTGCCCAGTGCGCCAGTTCGGCGAAGCGGAGCAACGAGAAATCCGCCGTCCAGCTCATCGAGAGGTTGCTGCAGCGTAGGGAACTCGAAGAAGACCCGGCGTTGCCGTTGATGGTGTGGTGGGCCGTTGAGGAACATCTCGCAATCGACACGGCCAAAATCACCGAGATGATCGCGCACATTGCCCTCGAACATCCAGGGGCCGTGCCTGTGTTCGAACGGACTATCCGCAAGTTGCTCACCGTCCGCGGGAACGATGCAGTGATCGCTTACAAATGGGCGGCAATCGTATTCGCGTCGAAGAAAGTCGGGCTGCGAGCTGCCACGCTCCGTGCAATCGAAGGGGCCTTGGATGCGGGAGCGGCGAAATCGACTGACTTGATAGCACTCTTGAAGAACGTCCCCGAGAACGACGTGCGGACTCGCCTGTTAGCGAAGTGCGGGGACGCCGAGACGCTCAGCGACTTGCGCGCCCTCGTTGCCAGTTCGAACAAGCCCGAGGCCGACCGGTTGAAGTGGTTGACCGTGCTGGCGAAGTCGGGCGATGCCGCGTGGAAGCCGCTGGAATTACTGGAAAGTTCCAAGTCCGATGGGTGGCTCCTCGGCGTGCTTGCAGCGCTTGAACTCGGCGACGCCCAAGAAACGCCAGAGAAGCTCTTGGCGTTGCATCCATCGTCGTCCGCCGCGGTTCAAAAGCGGATCATCCGCACACTCCTCGCCCGGCCGGCGTGGGCGCTCCCCTTGCTCCAAGCTTACGACGCGGGGAAAATCGCAAAGGCCGAACTCACCCCCGACGACGCTAAGATCGCGCTCGCGTTCAATGACAAGGTGTTGACAGCGCTCGTCGAAAAGCACTTCGGCAAGATCGCGGCGGCGACGCCGGGCGAGAAGCGCGCCCGCATCGATTCACTCAATGCCATGCTCGGCCGCGCTCCGCCGGGGGATGTGGCCCTCGGCAAAGTTCTATTCGCCAAACACTGCGCGTCGTGCCATCAACTCCACGGCGAAGGCGGGAAAATCGGCCCCGACCTCACGAGTGCCGACCGCAAGAATCGATACTTCCTACTCACGCAGATCGTCGATCCGAGCGGCCACATCCGCCCCGAGTTCGTCAGCCACAAGGCGACCATGCTCGACGGACGGACCATGACCGGGATCGTCACGGCGCAATCGGCGGAGTCGCTGACGCTGTCGTTCTTGGAGAACAACAAGCCGGAAGTGCGGTTGCTCAACCGCAAAGAGATCGACACCGTCGACGCGCTCAGCGTCTCGCTGATGCCGGATAAACTGCTCGATACCCTGAGCCACGATGAGATCCGCAATCTGTTTGCCTACACCCAAAGCGAACCGGCGAAGCCCAAGAAAGAAGTCAAGTTCAAGATCGCGCTGATCTCCGGTTCGATCGAATACAAGTCGGACGAGTCGCTGATCGCGTTCCAGAAACTGCTCGAAGAGAAATACCCGGTCGAATGCGTACGGATGTTCCGCAAGACCGACACCGACATCGACGGCCTCGACAAACTCGCCGACTGCGACCTCGCCATCTTTTACACGCGGCGGTTGAAGCCCGATGACAAGCAGTTGTCACTCATCAAGAAATTCTGCGATAGCGGCAAGCCGATCCTCGGCATCCGCACGGCGAGCCATGGCTTCCAGAACTGGCTGGAGATGGACAAAGACGTTTACGGCGGCAACTACAAGAACCACAATCCCGGCGGGCCGAAGTGTGCCGTAAGCCTCGTGGAGAAACAGAAAGACCATCCGATTCTGAAAGGCGTGAAGCCGTTCGAGTCATCGTCGAGCCTGTACAAGAACACCGGCCACGCCGCGGATGTGACCGTGCTGCTGACCGGGGCGATCCCCAAGGAGAACGAACCGCTGGCGTGGACGCGCGAGCGCAAGATCACCGAGAAGGTGCAGCGCATCTTCTACACTTCGCTGGGCCACACCGACGACTTCGCCGAGGAGTCCTTCAAACGGCTCGTGGTCAACGCTATCGGCTGGTGCTTGAACGACGATAAAACCTTTGCTAAGTGAGGCCTCCGATGCGCGCGTTCTCCGCTATCGCCCTGTTCGCATTCACCGCAACTGCTGTCGCCGGAGACTTGGACGACATCGATCGCACGGTATTCGGGAAGGACGATCCGCGTACCCAAGACTTCGCGAAGATGATGCCGGCCGACGCTCGCCGGCGGATGCAGGAGGCCAACCTGCGCGAGTCGAAAGCGTTCGCCGCCGTGACGACGAAAGAGCAATGGGAGATGTGCCGCGACATCCGCATCAAGGCTTTGCGCGATTCCCTCGGCCACTTCCCTGAAGTCTCGAAAGCGATGCGCGTCGAAGTGACCCGCAAGACCGAATGCGACGGCTTCGTCATCCACAACCTCCTGTACGAATCGCGGGCGGGGTCGTGGGTCGCGGCCAACCTCTACCTCCCCGCAAAACCACCGGAGAAGATGCCCGGCATCCTGATCGCGCATTCGCACCACGGCGGCAAATCGGGCGGCGAATTGCAGGACATGGGCATGACCTGGGCCCGCGCCGGCACGGCGGTGCTCGTGCCGGATCAATACGGCTATGGCGAGCGCCGCCTCCACGACTTCCGCACCGACAAAGACTTCGACAAACCGTACCGCGTCGGCCGGCAGGATTATTTCTTCCGCTACAACTCGAACCTCCAACTGGCGGCCGTCGGCGAGAGCTTGATGGGCCGCATGGCGTGGGATCTCATGCGCGGTATCGACGTACTCTTGAAGCAAGTGGCCATCGACAAGGAGCGCATCATCTTGATGGGAGCGGTGGCCGGGGGCGGCGATCCGGCCGGGGTCGCCGCGGCGCTCGATGCGCGGATCGCTTGCGTCGTGCCCTTCAATTTCGGCGGCTGGCAGCCGGAATCGTCGGCGTTGGCGAACCCTGACCGCGACTTCGCGTGGTTCGGCGACGGCTACTGGGAAAGCACCCGCGGTTTGAAGAACGGCGCCCGCGACGGCTTCGCGCATTTCGCCATCGTCGGCTCGGTCGCGCCGAGGAAGGTCCTCTACGCCCACGAATTCGGCTGGGATGCCAAGCTCGACCCGGCTTGGCCCCGTCTGCAAAAGATATTCGACTTCTACGGTGCGAAAAGCTCGCTGAGCGTGGCCCACGGCAAGGGCGGGGTGAAGGGGCCGGGCGGCGCGGAGAACACCCACTGCGACCACATCGGCGCGGTGCACCGCAAGATGATCCACCCCGCGCTGAAAGATTGGTTCGGCATGCCAATCCCGGAGGAGTACAGCAAACGCCGACCCGGCGGCGAGCTGATCTGCTGGACCGACGAGGCGAAGAAGGGATTGAAACCGAAGAATGAATACGAGCTGCTCGCGGGGCTAGCGAAGGCGCGGCTCGCGATGCAAACGGCCGATGTCGAGAAGTTGGAATCGCTCGGAGTGCGCAAGCCTTCGTCGAAAGCTTGGACGAATCGCTTGGGGAACATTGAACCCGTGGCGAAGCCGAAGGTGACCGAGGGCAAATCCGAAGTCGTCGCCGGCATCAAGATCGAACGCTTCGCTTTGGAGACCGATCCCGGGATCACCGTGCCGGTGTTGCTCTTGTTTCCCAAGGATGCCAAGGGGAAAGTGCCGGTCGTGGCTATGGTCGCCCAAGCAGGCAAAGCCGGGTTGCTCAAAGAGCACAAGGGCGGCATCGAAACCCTCTTGAAGGCCGGTATTGCGGTCACGCTCGTCGATGTCCGGGGCACCGGGGAAACCCAAGCGGGCAAGCCGGCCGAACGAGCGAGCGGCCGCACGTCGATCTCGCAGACGAACCTGATTCTCGGTCAGCCGGTGCTCGGTTCGCAACTGCGCGACCTCCGCACGGTCGTCCGATGGCTGCCGACGCGGGACGGGATCGACGGGAAGAAGATCGCCGTCTGGGGCGAAACGACCCGGGAACACAACTCGCCCGGAATCAAAGTGGCGGTGCCGCTCGACCACGATGAGCGCGAAACATCTGAGCCGAACGGCGCCAACCTCGCACTGCTCGCGGGGATGTTTGAAGAGGGTGTGATTGCCGTGATCGCCCGCGGCGGGTTGGACTCCGTCGATTCGATGTTTGCCGGGCCGTACCTGAGCATCCCGCACGAGGCGGTGTTTGATTCGCTGCCGGGGAAGTCGGACAAGCCGACGCTGATCGACCGATCGGTCGACGCTCAAAATCGCCGGGTCGGTGACAAGCCGTTGTCACACGCCGACGCCGCGAAGTGGCTGGTCGGGAAGCTATCTACTTCACGATGATAACCATCGGGGTCTTCTCCACGTTCCCCGCCGCGTCCTCGGCACCCGCGACAATTTTCACTTCGCCCGGCGGGAAGTGCACCGCGAAGAGTTCCCACTCGGCGAAGTTCGGCGCGGTGGCCTTCGCCGCGCGGCCGTGGACCGTCACCTTCGCCACCTTGCCGTTGTCGGCCGTGACACCGCGGACGACGATGGTGTTGCCGCTGCGGATCACCCGCGTGATGACCGTGATCGGCGGCAGATCATCGACCGGCGTCAGCGGTTCGGGGAAGGCGATATCTTTCACTTCGCGGACGCGCGATTCGTCCCCCGTCAGCGGCGCTTCGATGCGGAAGGCTTTCGGGTCGGCCTTGTACTCCGCCGACTTGGTGCTCGCGATCTCCGCGTGCCGACCGGGGCCGAAATGATCGTGCAAGTAGATCGGCACGCCCGTCGCCGACTTCGGCGTCGGCCGCGGTCCACCGCCCAGGTTCGCCAGTGCCTTCTGCTTGCTGCCATCGCTCCAGTTCACCGTCTTCACGTTCTGCAGGTGCGTCGCGGCTTTCCCGGTCGGGTTGTGATCCGAAATCTGGATCAGTGGCATTCCGCCCGACCGGCAACCGTCGAACGTGAGACCGTCCACCGTGAGCAGTCCATACTGCACGCTGAGGTCGTCGTGCCCCCGGTTGAACGGCTCCGTGTTCGTGTGGCCGATGTAGACGTTCTTGTAAACGTGGTTGTCGAAGTTCGGGTGGTAGACGCCGTAGGCGACGTGGTCGATGTGCAGATTCTCGACGAGCAAGTTCGGCACCTGCGCGCGGAACCCGTAGTGCGTGTCCCAGATTTTCAGGTTCCGCACGACGAACGGATGCTTCGCGTCCGGCCCGACGCGATTGACCCCCTCGCCCAGATTCACACCGTACAACCCGTGGCTACTGTGGACTTCGTTGTCATCGAAGCGCACAAAGGGCAGGGTGCGCACGTCGACTTTCTTGCTGGACCCGTCCGGTTGGCGGATGTTGAAATCGAGCTTGTGCCCGCTGCCGGGCGTGGCCTCGTAGCGGAAGCCGTAGCGGTCGCACTCCGCGGCGACATTGCGCGTGAAGGTATTGAGGCAGTTCGTCCACCAGAAACCGGCCCCTTCGTTTTGATCGAAGGGCAGCTCCTGCTTGGGGAGCTTCTTCCCGGCTTCGACGTGGATGGCGAGGTTGCGGTCGAGGACGTTGTAGACCTCGGTGCCGTCTTCGAGGAAGAAGCCGTGGCCGATGCTCTTGTAGCCGACGACATCGCGGACGACGAGGTAGTTCGTGCCGTGGATGGTGAAGAAGCGGTTCTCGGAATCCCAGATCGACAAACCGACGGCGCTGCTGCCGCGCATCGTGTCGCCGGCGAGGTGGTAGTGCAGGGCGTAGCGGCCGAGGACGTTCTTCTTGCCGAGGTGGCGGAACTCGGCATAGCTCAAGGACCCGGCGGAATCGCGGTGGTACATCGTGTGGCCGCGGACACCGGCCGGGTCGGCCGATTCGACGACGACATTCCGCGTGAGGTTCGCCACTTCGCCCCGGTATTCGCCCTCCCCGGCATGGGCGTGGATCAGCGGTTTGTCGAAGGTGAGCTTCGCGCCGTCGATGGCGGCGATGGTGCGCTCTTCGGAGAGCGATTCCGTCTTCGCCGGGCCGTGGGTCTGGGTACCGGTGAGGACGATGCGATCGCCGAAGTTCCAACCCGCGGCGGGCTCGGCCAGTGTCACCGAGGTGTCACCGACTTTCGCGGGGGCGCCGAGCTTCAACCACGTTCGCGGCATCGGTTGCCCGTGGGCGTCCCAACGACCCCCGCAGCAGACGATGGCCGGGCACGATTCCTTGTTCATCCCGTCGAGGAAATGCAGGCGGATGAGGGCGGTTTTCCCTTTGGCGATCGGGTTGTCCGAGGTGCCGATTTCGAGGGTCGGTTGGGCCTTCCCCGGTGCGGTCTTCTCGACGTGGGCTTCGCAGTCGAAACCTTCCTCGGTGTATTCGTCGCCGGAGCGGACGACGATCAGGCCGACTTCCAAGCGGGTGTCCTTGTC
>JANOSQ010000197.1:0-6656 GCA_031415915.1 Fimbriiglobus sp.
CCCACCGCTCGGGAGAATAACCCCCGAGACTCGTCGCTGCTCCCCGCCACGGCCAACCATCGGCCGCGGCCCGCACTTCCTGTTCTATGTTCTCCCGTGGGCCGGTTTCCGGTGGGTCGGGGGGTCGTTTCATGCGCGTCATTATCGCGCCCGAATTTTACCAGCAGATGCTCCAGATTCCGTCGCACTCCGAGGATTGCTACGTCCGGCCGGGGGAATACCTCCACCACATGTACATCGAAGGCGTGAAGTACATCGTCGGCCCCGCGGTGGTCGATTGCCTCGCCCAAGCGGAGGAATCCGGCGACAACGACGCGATCAAACACCTCCGGCTGCACAAGCTCCATTACGATAGCCTTTTGGCCGACGCGGCCCGCTACGGCAACCTCGACGGCGTGACGCTGTTGGGCGATCCGCCGCCGAGCGACGACGAAGCCAGCCCCAGTTCGGGCAACCCGTTCCTCCCGCGGAACCCGACGACATGGGAAGATTTGGGCATCGAGAGTTCGTTCCTGTTCGACAGCGTCTTGCGCATGCTCTTCAACCGCGGGCAGATCACCGGCGGCGAACTCGCGGCCGAGCTGGCGATCCCGTTCACCGTGCTCAGTCCGATTCTGCAACTCATGCGGAAACAAATGCTCATCGACATCGTCGCCCAGCGCGGCGGCGGCGGCGATTCGAGCTTCGTCTACGAAATCAAACCCCCGAAGGGGCCGGCCGCGCTCTCGGAGGCGACCGACAAAACCAACTACTCCGGCCCGCTGCCCGTGCCCTTCGCCGACTACGTCGAATCGGTGCTGGCGCAAACGGTGAAGAATCTCATCGTCACCCGCCGGAGCATCCGCAAGGCGTTCGAAGACTTGGTGATTTCGGAATCGTCGTTCAACGAAATCGGCCCGGCCATCAACTCGGCGTCGTCGATCTTCTTCTTCGGCTTCCCCGGCAACGGCAAAACCAGCGTCGCCGAGCGGATCACGCGCCTGATGGGCGACTCGATCTACATCCCGTACTCGATCATCGCCAACGGGCAGATCATCAAAGTCTACGACCCGATTCTGCACACGCCGGTGCGGGACCTCGACTCGATCAACGTCTCGGACTCCAACGGGATGGATTCGCTGCTGAAGAAAGCGGTCGCGTTCGACAAACGCTACATCCGCATCCGCCGACCGACCATCGTCGTCGGCGGGGAACTGACCCTGCCGATGCTCGATTTGAAGTTCAATTCGGTCGGCAAGTTCTACGAAGCGCCCCTGCAAATGAAGGCCAACGGGGGCATCTTCATGATCGACGACTTCGGCCGGCAGCAAGTCCGGGCCATGGATTTGCTGAACCGCTGGATCGTGCCGCTGGAAAAGAAGTACGACTACCTCACGACCACGACCGGCACGAAGATGGAAGTGCCGTTCGATCAGATTTTGATCTTCAGCACGAACCTCGACCCGACGCAACTGGCCGACGAAGCGTTCCTGAGGCGGATCAAGTTCAAGATCGAAATCCGCGACCCGACCGAGGAGCAGTACCGGCAGATTTGGGAGTTGGTGTGCAAAGGCAAACGGGTCGAACTCGATCCGAGCGGCATCGATTACCTCATCGAGAAGTGGTACCGGCCCGAAGCGAGACCCTTCCGGATGTGCCAACCGCGCGACATCCTCGACCAGATGCAATCGATCGCCAAGTACAACATGGAGCGCGTCAACTTCAGCCCGGATTTGATCGACGCCGCCTGCGCGACCTATTTTGTCAGCAAGCAAGAGCGCAGCTTCGGCGCGAAGGTGCGGATCGACTGAGGGCCTCTCGTTATGTAACGAAACAGCCTTCGCGCAATCTTGGCTCGTCCGAGCCGCAAGCGTCCGGCTCGTCGTGCGCAAAAGCCTTCTTCGTAGTGCGGGTGGAGTCTGCGGAACCCGCCGCGTCACTTCAGTCCCGCGGCGGGTTCCGCAGACTACACCCGCACTACGGCAATCACTGCGCCAGCACGGTCTCGCGGTCGAAGAGTTTCTCCGAATGCTTCCAGAAGCCCCAGGCACCGAGGGTCAGAGCCAGCGTCACGCCCGTCAGTAAACCGGCCCAGAGGAGCCAGAGCGGTTGGTCGGCCCAACTCGTGATGAGCACCGGGAAGATCACCAAAAACCCGGCCACCGGCAAGAACCACATGATGGCCCGGTTCACATTGCGGCAGCGGATCGACAGCCAAAGGCCGTAGCTGGTGGCGAACGGGACCATCGCGAGGAAGTAAACGACCCCCGGCGCCAGCAGCACCGGAACGTCGGTGGCCAGCAGCGCGAACAGCATCACCCCCGCGGCGGGGCCGCCCCACCACCATCCCCGGAGCAGGCTCACGACCCACTTCGGCCAAAGGATCGCCGAGCGCGGCACGGGGATCGTCAGCAGCGATTCGAGCGTCAGCCGCTGGCGCTCCCGGCAGATGGCCCCGCCCGCGGCGATGCCGATTTGAAGCAGATGGATGAATACCCCGGTGCCGCCGGTCGTGAGGAGTAGCCACTTCACCACCGAGCGGTTGTCGGTGGTGCCGGTGCTGGCGATCAGCGTCAGCGCCGCGATCGCGAGGATGAACAGCACGATGATGCCGAGGACCCCGCCGAGGAGGTACATCATCGACTTCATCGCGTCGTCGTCGTCCGTCTTCAGGGAGCCGGTGGTGAAGCGCTCCTTCCAATAGAAGGGATCGGTGGAACCGATGCGGGGACGGTTGGCCGTCTGCTCCTCGGTGAATTCGTCGACGCGCTGGTTCTTCCGCTTCTTCGGGACTTTCATCTCCTTCTGCTTCGGGATCAACACCTTCGGGATCACCTCGTTCCGCGGTCGCACTTTGGATCGCGCGGACACCGGCGCCACCGGGATCCGTTTGGCCCGGCCCACGCTCGCCGGGGCAACGCCCGGCAGCGTTTCGTCGTCGGGCATCAGCACCATCGGCACGTCGGAGGCCGCGAGGTTGGCGAAGGCGTGTCGGCGGATGCGCTCCGTTTCCAACTGCTCGGCCCGTAGGCGCTCGGCCTCTTCGCGCAGTTCGGCGTCGCGGTCTTGCTTGCGGTACTTGTCCAGAATCCACGGCGGCGGCTTCGTCGAGCGGCGGATCAAGCGGGCCCGCATGCTCCGCACGGAACGCACCGCCAACCAGACGGCGATGCCGGAGAACGCGAGTTCGGTGATCGGGTAGGCGACCGCGATCGTCCAGAAGGTGCCGGGGTACGGCCCCTCGGCCCAGTAGAGCACGGGGATGATACCGAACGGCCCGGCTTGCGGGCCCATCCCGCAGCCGGTGATGACGATGATCGCCGTGAGGCCGTAGGAGCGGAAGAGCGCCCCGCGGTACGTCTCGGCCGAAGCCGCGGAAGCGGCACTGACCGCGGCGAGGAAGACCACCGTCGTCGCGGTGATGATGTAGCTGGCGAGCAGGAATTTGATCGTCACGCCGCCGTGGAGTTGCGTGATCGCCATGATCGGCAGGCCGGCGAAGAGGATGCCGAGCAGGAACCCGACCCGGCCGAAGAACTTGCCGAAGACGATCTCGCGGTTCGAGAGGTCGCTGACGAGCAGGAAGACGAGCGTCTTGCGATCCTTCTCCTCCGCGATTCCCCCGGCTGCATAGGCCGGTGTGAGCAGCACGAGGATGCCGAGTTGCGCGATGAGGAACGTCAACGAGAACGATGCCCCGAATGCGGACGTCTCGGCGATGCTCAACTGCTGCGACGCGCCGAAGAAGAGATCGGACGGGGCCGTATTGCGGAACCAGATGAGGCTGAACGCGGTGAGTACGACGAAGAGCAGAAACGCGAGGATGAATCGCCCCCGCGCATCCTGCCCGCGCCGGGCGAGCCGGAACAATTCCCACGAAAATAGCGGCCCGACCCAGCCCCCCTTCGGGTGCTTCTTGGGTTTCGCTTTGCTCGGCTTCGCGGGGGTATCGTCGGGCACGGTGGGTGGGGATTTAAGTAAAGAGCTTGTGATGAAAAACGCAATTAAACAAGCGGGAATATCAACTATCGATATGGCACTCTGGCAACGCTTTCTTGATACTCTCCAATCCGGATTCGGTCACTTTGGTGAATCTCAAGTTGAGATGCCTCAGATTTTTCATGCTCTTAAATGCGTCCAAGCTGAGATCGGTGACACCCGTCGAATGGATGCTCAGCCAGCGCATGTGTTCCAGTGTCTTGAGTTCGTCCAA
Organism: Fimbriiglobus sp.; assembly: GCA_031415915.1. Taxonomy (GTDB): domain Bacteria; phylum Planctomycetota; class Planctomycetia; order Gemmatales; family Gemmataceae; genus JALHQU01. The sequence continues at coordinate 4,193 of JANOSQ010000197.1, forward strand.
TCCGAGGTCGGTGATACTCGATTCGCAGAGGTCAAGGCCGCGGAGTTTGGTGAGTTTTTTGATGCCGTTCATCCCGCCGTCCGAGACTTTGGTACTGTGGAGATTGAGTTCGTCCAGATTCGCGAGCGCGCCGATGGATTGCAGCCAGTAGTCGGTCACCGCCGTCCCGTGGAGATCGAGGTGCGTGAGCGAACTGAATTTCAAAACGAGCTTCAAGCCGTCGTCGGTGACTTTCGTATTCCGCAATCGGAGCCGAGTCAGATTCGTCAGTCCTTGGATCGATGTCAAACCCCGATTCGTCACCGCTGTGTCGGACACGTCGAGCACTCTGAGTTTGTGCATCTCGGCGAGCTCCGCTACGCCCCGGTCGGTAATATCCGTGTCGGACAACTCGAGCATAGTCAAATTCTTCATACCTTTGATCGAAGCCATTCCCCCATCTGTGATTTTTGTGAACTGCAGCCTCAAACAAGTGAGTCGTTCGAGAGATTGAATCGCCTTCAGTCCGGCATTGGTGACGGGAGTACCCACCAGATCGAGCGATGTCAAATTCGCAAGGGGCCGGAGCGTTTTCAGATCGTCTGCCGTCGGTTCACACCCACTTAAATCGAGTCCGAAAGGAATTGCGACGATAGGCAGATCCCCTTTGGGAAACTCGGCGAAGCGGAATGCGGGAAGACCTTTGTCAAGTTTTACAATCTCGATCTCGATGTAGTGTCTATCCCTGAATTTCAAAAGCCCATGCGCATCTGGAATCATGTAGCCATATTCACCACCCAAAGCTTTGTAGGCGGCGATTGTATCCGGATCGACTTCAGCAGGTTTCACTACGGGCGCATCGGTGGGTATCGCAGTTGGTTGTGAGCAACTAAACGACACTGCCGAAAGAAGCCACCCCCAACTCGCAACAATTCGCAAGTTCATCATCCGGCACCTCATTTGTTGTTATCTTGCAACCCCAGCGCTAACCCCGCGAGGCCGAAGCCGCGTAGGTTGCCTTTGCCCCAGGTTTCGTACTCTTTGGCGGGGCCGCGGTCGCCGCTTTCGGCGGCGTTGTGGCGGGCGACCGCCAGGGCTTGGAACGCCGCGGAGACGCGCAGTTTCGCCGCGTCGTCGGGGCGATCGGCCGTCGGCATGTCGGCCTTCTGCTTCGGGTTCGCGGCCAGCTTCCAGCGCAGGCAATCGGCCTTGGCCCAAGCCCGCAACCCCTCGTCGGCGATCAAGCCCCAAACCTTCTCGGCTTTGTCCATCTGCCCGGCTTTCGCCGCGGCGATGGCGATGCGGAGCAAAGCGTATTGCGGCGATGTCTTCGTGAACCCGGCCCGCTCTTTATCGGCGAGTTCGAGCGTAGCATCGACGGCCGACAGCGGTTCCGTCGATTGCTCCGCCACCATCGCCAGGGCCAGCACCCGATCATCCAATTGCCCCGGCCGCGTGGCGATGGCCAGTGCCTCGGCGCCGTTCTTCTGCGACAGATTCGCGCCGACCGCGGCCAAGCGAACGTAGCGGGACATTTCGCCGGGGCCGGGCGGGCCGACCAAACTCGGCGCACCCGGTGTGCCGAGCTTTTGCCAGAGCACTTGGGCGGAAATCGGCGTCGGGTTGAAGCCCCCCGCGGCGCCGATGGTCGTTTTCAGCGCCTCCGCAATCGGTTGAATCTTGTCCGGCGATGCGCCCGCTTTCAAGGACTCGAGCGCGACTTGCGCTCTCGCTTCCGGATACTCGGCATCGGTGAACGCCTGCGTCAGAATCTCTTGCAGAAGCTCGGGTTTCCCGGCCTTGGTGAGTTCGCGCGCCAGTCGGCGGACGATCGACAAGCGGAGGTCGAGATCCTCGAAGCGGGTTTCGTTCTTCAAGATGCTCAACACGCGGCGGAGTTCGGTTTGCACGTTGCCGGAATCGCCGCCGATCCGGGTCTTCTCGGCTTGGAAATCCTGGGCCGACCAACGGATCTTCGCTTCCCGCCCGACTTGCTCTTCGTTGCCGCCGAGTGAGAGTAAAGCGAGCGCCAACTCGCCGATGAGCAGATCGCGCTCGGGCGACTTGGGGGCTTTCTGGAGTTCGTCGCGGGCCGAGCCGAATTGCCCGAGTGCTTCCTTCAGCTTCTCTTTCGAGTCGGATCGCGCCGAATATTCCCCGGCCGACATCAGCAGCAGCGCCCGGCAGAGGGCGGGTTGCCCCTTGGCCATGGGGCCATCGTCCTTGTATTCGGGCAACTCCTTCAACGCCTCGGCCATGAACTGGTTTTCTTTGCCGTCGCGCCGGTTCCCCAAATAGACGACCACACCGACGACGACGGCCAACAGCACCGCGACCCCGGCGAAGGCCCATTTCAATTTCGCCAGCAGCGGCACCGGTTCGCGATCATCCTCGACGGCGCCGGCGTCCTTCAAACTCTCGAACTGCACCTGCTTGGTCTGCTGGGCTTTCAATTCTTCCGGGAGTTCCGGGCCGCGCGCCCCGC
>JANOSQ010000198.1:0-1651 GCA_031415915.1 Fimbriiglobus sp.
CCTCTTTGCTCACGCGGAAGTTGCACGGGGCCGTGCACTGGCGGATGCTGTGGAGCAAGCAAGGCCGGTAGTAGCGCCATTGGTCTTGATCGCTGCGGATCTCGAGCGTGCAGGTGCGAAACTTCAGCACGCGCTGGAGCACGTTCATCGCGTCCTTTAAGCGGGCCTTGCTGAGGACCGGCCCGTACAGCCGAACCCCTTTCCGCCGCGGCGTCCGCGTCACTTCGACGCGCGGGTACTCTTCCCGCGTGCGGATTTGCAAGTACGGGAACGACTTGCCGTCCTTCAAATCCTTGTTGAACTTGGGCCGAATGTCTTTGATGAGCCGGGCTTCGCGCATCAGCGCGTCGACTTCGCTTTCGCACGGGATGAAATCGATGTCGGCGATCTGCTTGACGAGTTCGCACGTCCGCAGGTCGATGGCCGCTTCCTTGTTGAAGTAACTCCCCGCCCGGCTGCGCAGGCTCTTCGCCTTGCCGATGTAAATCACCGCCCCCGCGGCGTCCTTCATGAGGTAAACGCCCGGCGAATGCGGGAAGGTTTTCACCTTCTCCGACGGAACCGGAATGAGTTCGGGGTCAGGCATCGGTGCGGAGTCCATCCTGGAAGCGGGCCAATGCATTCTAGACTGCGCCGGGGCGGCCGTCGGGCTCGGGGAATTCGACTCCGGCGTAGATGTCGCCCATCGGGATGGTCACGTTGACCGTGGCGATTGTCAGCGAAGATTCCAATCCCTCGACCGTGGTTCGGAGCCAAGTGAATCCGTCCGGTGCCCGCACGTACCGCTCGCAAATCGCTTCGTCCTGCTCGACGAGGATGTATTCCCGCAGACTGGGGATCTTCTGGTAATTCAAGAACTTCGCCCCCCGATCGTAACCTTGGGTCGAATCCGAGAGCACTTCGAGAATGACCGAGGGGTTGAGCAAGCAATCCTTCTTGCCGTCTGTGAATTCCCGATTGCCGCAGACGATCAACACATCCGGATACGTTTGAAACCCGGTGGCTTGGATCTTCACCCGCATGTCGCTGCTGAGCGTTCGGCAGGGCCCGCCCGACAGCCGGTTCCCGATCTCCCGAGCCAGATTCTCTTTCGCTTGATTGTGGTTGAACTTGGCCCCGGCCATGCCGAACGGCCCGCCGGGACCCTGCATCGGGAAAACTTCCCCGCGGTAGAACTCGCTTTTGAACTCGGCGACCCGCTCGCGGGCTTCGTACTCTTCGGCCGTGTGCAGCTTCTTCGGTACGGCGGACATTGGCAACTCCCGAAACGGGTGTCTCAACGCCACTATCATAACCGAAAACTACCTCGCACCGAAGGTTCCCTCATGCCGACGCTCGCCGAATTGGCCAAGATGTTCGACCACTCGCTGCTCCAGCCCATCGTCACCGATGCTGAACTCGAACGCGGGTTGCTGCTGGCGCGGGAGTACAACGTCGCCTCCGTCTGCATCAAACCGTACGCCGTGCGCCTCGCCGCGAAGTTGCTCGCCGGATCCACCGTGCAGACGAGCACCACCACAGCCCAACTCGTCAGCCTCTTCCGCATCGTCCACGACGGCGCGGAATTCGAGACGTCAGTCGGCGAGGCGAGATTTCCCCGCAGTCGCAGGAGCTTTCGAAGTCGAGGTTTCGATCGGCTTGTCGGTGCGAT
>JANOSQ010000199.1:0-6349 GCA_031415915.1 Fimbriiglobus sp.
CGCGTCAGCGACGGACCGCCCCGAGAGGAATTTGCCTTTGCGAATCCGGATCGGTCCGTCGCTGACGCGTCCGGCTCGTATCGCTCTTCATTGCATAGCTCGATCACCAATACAGCTTGTCCAAGGTCACGTTGCCGCCGCACAGGACGATCCCTACCTTCTTCAACCCCGGTAGCGCCCGGAATTCATCGCTCAGCGCCACGGCGACGCCGACGGCGGCGCTCGGTTCGATCACGAGCTTCATCCGCTCCCAAACGAGCCGCATCGCCGCGACGATCTGAGCTTCGCTCACGACGAAGACTTTTTCCACGTTCGCTTCGATGATCGGCCACGTCATCAAGCCGACGTAGTTCGCCAGCAACCCGTCGGCGATGCTCTTGGTGCTCTCCAACTTCACCCGTTCCCCCGCGGCCATCGACTGCGCCGCGGCGCTCGCGCCGGTCGGTTCCGCGCCGAAGATGCGGATGCTTTTGTCGAACCCTTGGGCCGCGAGCGCCCACCCGGAGATCAACCCGCCGCCGCCGATGGGGGCGATCAGCGCTTCGATCCCCGGCGAGTCTTGCAGCAATTCGAGCGCCGCCGTGCCTTGCCCAGCGATGACATCGGGGTGGTCGAACGGCGGGATGAACGCGGCCCCGGTCTTCTCACGAAGCTCGGCGACCATCGCTTCGCGGTCCGCGAGGCTCGGCCCCGATTCGACGATGGTCGCACCGTACCCCGCGATGGCCGCGGCTTTCACGCTCGATGCGTTCGCCGGCATAACGATGGTAGCCGGAATGCCGCGCGTCCGCGCGGCCAGCGCCAGCGCTTGCCCGTGGTTGCCGCTGCTGTGCGTGACGACGCCGCGCTCCGCCTGATTGGCATCGAGCTTCTGCACCGCGTTGGTCGCCCCGCGGTATTTGAAGCTGCCCGACTTCTGGAACAATTCCCCTTTGAAAACCAAGCTCCTTCCGGCCAACGCATCGAGGGTGCCGGAGGAGAAGACGGGCGTCCGGTGGACGAACGGAGCGATCCGCTCGGCGGCTTCGAGGACATCGGCGGGGGTGGGCAGGCTGGTCATCGGGTGGTTCTCGTCGGTTGTCGGATATGATAGTCCCGGAATGGCTCCCCGCCCGGAGACGACCGATGCGACCCTTCTTCGCGCTGATGCTCACCTGCCTCCCGGTCGTCGCCGCAGACGATGCGCCCGCCCCGCGGAAGCTGAAGGATGTGCCCGCGACCGAGGTGAACATCCGCAAGGCGGTGGAGCAATCCCTGCCGCAACTCTGGGCGGGGTTAGAAGGCCACAATGCGGTTCACACTTGCTTCGCCTGCCACCACCACGGCGCCGCACTCGTCGCATTCGGCATCGCCCGCACCCGCGGCTACGACGTCCCCGAGAAGAAGCTTCAAGAGCAGATCGAGTTCCTCGCAGCCGACGTTGAACGGAATCGGAAGAACTACGAGTCGGGCAAAGGGCCAGGCCCCTCACCGGCCGGGGGGCAGACGGACAACACCGGGTACCAACTCTTGGCCCTCGCGGCCATCGGGCACAGGCCGGACGCGTCGACGGCGGCGGTCGTGAGTTACACGCTCGGGCACCAGAAGGGCCGGGATGCCTGGACCGCGGTCGGCAGCCGACCGCCCACCGAGGCGAGTGGCTTCACGACGACGGCGCTGAACATTCGCGGCATCCGGGTATTTCAAACGAAGGAGCAAACCGAAGCCGCGGACCAGCGGATCGCCGCGGCCAAAGGGTGGTTGGTGAAGACGCCGGCGAAGGACACCGAAGATCGCGTCTTCCGATTGATCGGGTTGAAGGCGGCGGGGGCCGGTGCGGAGGAGTTGAAGAAAGCGACCGAAGAACTGCGGGAGAGCCAGCGCGAAGACGGCGGCTGGGGCCAGCTCGACACTATGGAGAGCGACCCATACGCCACCGCGACGGCGCTCTTCGCGCTGCATACCGCCGGCGGTGTCGCGGTCGAGGATGTGGGCTGGCGAAAGGGCGTGCTTTTCTTGTTGGGCACCCAAGAGGACGACGGCACTTGGTTCGTGAAGTCGCGGAGCAAGCCGGTGCAAAAGCAATTCGACAGCGGCTTCCCGCACGGCAAGGATCAATTCATCTCCTGCGCCGCCACCGGTTGGGCGACCGCGGTCTTGGCGCTGGCGGCGCCCGCGAAGAAGTGATCGCCGTTCGTCACTCCGCCTTTTCGACGACGAGCACCTTGATTTTGCGCTTCTCCAGCTTCGCCGTCAGCCCGGTCTGGGCTTCGATATTCGCCATCACAGACCCCGGGTCGGTATCCTGCGCGCGCTGCATGGCGGTGAACGACGAACGGGCGTTGAAGTGCCACTCCACTTGCTTCGGTGCCCCCTCGATTTCGCCGATCGCAAATCGACTTTCGCAAAAGCCCTCGATGTGATCCGCCATTTTTTGGAGACTGCCGCTACCCCCGCCGCCGGTTTTCCGGTCGGCCAGTTCGAACCCGTAGATCTCGATGAGATTCTTCTTGCGGTCGGCCAGCGGCTTCGCTTCGTATTTGCCCGACAGGGTGTACACATCCCGCTCGACCTCTGCCACCGCGAGCGATACGGCCAAGTCGCAGTCCTTGCGGAGGATCTTTTCCAGGGCCGCGGCGACCTTCGCCGGATCGGCATCGGCCCGGACGACGAAGTCGCCCGTCACCTTCCGCTCCAGCAGTCCGGCGTCGCCCTCCGTCCGGGTGTGGCCAAATCCGGTCGCCATGTGCATCAATTGCACCAGCCTCACCCCGACGTCGGGTTTCACCGGAGTATTCTGCATCCCGAGCCCATCCACCGGCCATCCGTCCTTCCAACCGAACTTGGTGAAGTAGTCGGTGTAGTCCCTGTTCAACACTTCGGCGGGCGGCTCGAGCTTGCTGCGTTTATACACTTCGCGCATCCGATCTTTGAAGTACTCCGCGCGGCACTCCGGATAAGGCGGCGCGACGCGGCGGATCAACTCCCCGTCCTTCAGCCCGTACACCTTGCGGAACTCCGTTTTCCACTCCGGCTCCTTAGCCGCCGGTACCGGGGCCTTGGATACCTTCGCCACAGTAGGCACTTTCAACCTCTCGGCGGGTGTGTCCGTCCGGCGCTCGGATGGAGCCGACCCGGCCAACGCCATCGTCAGCCCGCCGGCCCCGAGCAGGAGCGCGACGACCGCCCCCGCCAACTTCTTGAGATTGATCACGATCATGGCTTTCAATACTCCCGTTGCGACTCGGTCGATCGCGGCCGGCACCGTGCCGGCCGAAACTCCGACCAAAATCTGAACCGTGCGGACAGCCAAGGCGGGTGGCACCACGGCCCCCGCCTCGGTTGCGAAGAGCGAGCCGAGCGCGACCGCCGGGGCACCTTTCAGGGCCAGCCGTTCGCCGAGCAATTTCTTCGCCTTCGCCAAGCGGCTGGAAAGCGTGCCCTCCGGAACGCCCAACTCCCGCGCGGCTTCCCGCCGGGATCGCCCCTGGAGCTCGCACAGCACCAACGGGACGCGGTAATGCGGCGGGAGATTGGCCAGTTCGGCATCCAGCCACGCCGCGAGTTCGGCTTGCTCGGCCGCGTCGTTCGGTTCGGATCGGGCGGGGTTGGGGGTTGCCACTTCGGTCTGTTGCCGCCGTCGCCGCATGGTGAGAATCTCCCGAGACACCCGAACCGCGACCCCGTGCAACCAGCTTCCCAGCGAGTCGGGCTTGGCGACGTGATCGGCGCGCCGGAACAGAACGACGAACGTCGCTTGGAACGCGTCTTCGGCATCGTGCTGGCGCCCGAGCACGCGACTGCATACCCGGAACACCATCGGCCCGTGCCGACGGACGATCTCCTCGAACGCGACTTCGCCCCGGCCGGCCAAAACATCCGCGAGGAGGCTGCGGTCGGAGGCGTGTGCGAGGGTACTTTGGAGCGAATGAATTAGCGAAGTCGGATTCACCGGAGGGTGGCCTCCAACGGGTGTCGGTTCGGAGTAGTGGTTCCAAACCCGCCCGCGCGTCGCGAAAATGTTTCCGGGGCGACTTACAACGTGTCGGGCAGTGCGTTGCGCTTCACCGATTCGGTCGTCGGCTTCGGCAAAGGTTCGTGCTCGGTATCGGAACCGGCGTCGCGGTCACCGCTCGGATCCGGCGGGCCACCCGCCGGGGCGGTGATCGGGCCGTCGCCGAATTTCAGGGCGTAACGGAAGTTCGCCACCGAGAGGAAATCGTTGGGCAAGAGCGAGCCGCGCCGGACACGTTGGCCATTGACGCGGGTCCCGTTGGTGCTGCCGAGATCGCGGATGAGCACGAGGCCGTCGGTTTTGACGAGCACGCAGTGCCGCTTCGACACGCTCTTGTGGTCGATTTGCAAATCGCAATCGTCGCCCCGTCCGATGAGGGTGAGATCCTTGACGAGTTCCACCGGCTCTCCGCCGTCGGTGGGAATCAACCGCGCACGCATAGCCGCCCCCGCTCGAAACCGTTGCTCAGATTGTAGGACGCGCCGCTTCCAGTGGGGAAGGAACGGACAATTCCAGCCGGGCCTGAATTTGAACCGTGCGCTTCAGCCGGCGCGGGGAAAACTCACACCCGTGCGCTCAAACCCGCGCCCCGCGCCGACTGGCGTGTGCTACGCTGGAACGGCACGGGTGTTTGAAATCGGCGGGCGGGAGACTGAGGCCATGAAGCGTGTCATGCGGCTCCGCGGCGTCAGCGGGCTGCTCAAAGGGCAAGTTTGGGAACACCCGAACCTGATCCGCGTGGGGCGACTGCCGCAATTCGAACTGATGCTCGACGACCCCTCCGTGAGTCGCCGGCACGCCGAAGTCGTGCGCCGCGCCGCCAGCAAGGAAGCACCGGAGAATTGGCTCGTCCGCGATCTCGAGAGCACCAACGGCACCTACATCAACGGTTCGCGCGTCCCGGCCGGGGACCACGTCCTGCAACCGCGCGACATCGTCCAGTTCGGCAAAGTCGCATTCCTCGTGGAAGTGACCGACACGACCCCGGAAGGCCCGCCGTCTGATTCGATGGTGATGGCCGCGACGACGAAAGCGGGCTTCGACGAGGGCATCCGCCGGCTCGCGTTCGGCCGCGATCAGATGCCCCGCGCCGGGGAGCAACTCCTCGCGCTGCTGCGGGCCGGGCACCACCTCGTTTACCTCGAAACCGAAGACCAACTCCTCGACAGCATCTTGAACGACGCCGTGAGCGTGCTCGACGCCCAGCGCGGGGCCATCGTCCTCGCGGACGGCTCCGGCACGATGGACGAACCGAAATTGAAACTGCGCTCGCTCGTCGTCGGCGGCCGCGGAGACGCCAAAGGCCGCTTCCACTTCAGCAAGCGGCTCACGAACCGCTGCTTCGCCAAAGGGGAATCGGCGCTCTACCGCAACGTCCAAGACGAAAAGGAACTGCTGACGCAGAGCATCGCGGACGGGGCGATGTCGTCGATCTTGTGCGTATTGCTCCGCACCCCGCGCCGCAAACTCGGCGTGCTGCACCTCGACCGCGGTTTCTTGCAAGACTCGTTCACCGAAGACGACTTGATGCTGGCCGACGCCCTCGCGGCCAACGTGTCGGCGGGCATCGAGTGCTCCCTGCTCCTCCGCAAACAGCGCGAGTTGTTCCTCAACACCATCATGGTGCTGGCCCAGATGGTGGAACTGCGCGACGAATACACCGGCGGGCACACCAAGCGCGTGACGCAATACGCCACCGCCCTAGCGGAGCGCATGGAGCTTTCGACCGAGGACATCGAACTCATCAAGATCGGCACGCCGCTGCACGACATCGGCAAGATCGGCATCTCGGATGAAATCCTGCGGAAGCCGGGCAAGCTGACCGCCCAGGAGTTCGCCGTGATGCAGACGCACACCACGCTCGGCGCCGAGTACCTCTCGACGATCCCCGAACTGCTGCCCTGCATCCCGATCATCCGGAACCACCACGAGCGCTGGGACGGCACCGGCTACCCGGACCGGCTCGCGAAGACCGACATCCCCCCGCTCGCGCGCATCGTGGCGGTCGCGGACGCCTTCGACGCCATGACATCCAACCGGCCCTACCACGTCGGCAAGAAGGGCCGCAGCCCGGAGGAAGCCTTCGCGGAAGTCGAAGCCCAATCCGGCCGGCAGTTCGACCCCGAATGCGCACAGGCGTTCCTCGAAATCCGCGAAGACATCACGCGGACGATGTACGAGTTGATGCCGAACCTCTCCCAGCGCCGCCCGTCGCCCGCCCCCGAGGGCATCCCGACGACCATCGGCTAGCGCGGTGGCCAGTGGTTGCTGACCACGGACTCTTCCTGACCATCAGTCCGTCAATACCATCGTTAGTTTCTTCGTCCCAACGGGACGACCGAAGGTAGCCAGGGG
>JANOSQ010000200.1:0-1631 GCA_031415915.1 Fimbriiglobus sp.
TGTCGCCGGCGCTGTACGCCAACGTGACCGACGCGTGGACCGTCGCCGACAAATGGAAGCGCAACAACATCAGCTTAGCGGGGATCTACGTCGAGCTCGTGATCGCGTCGATCAGCACGTTCGTCTGGTGGTACACCCCCCACTTGCCGGTGGTGAACAACATCGCCATGTGCCTGATGGTGCTCTGCAGCGTCAGCACGGTGCTGTTCAACGCCAACCCGCTCATGCGCTTTGACGGTTACTACATGCTGGCCGACTGGCTCGAAATCCCGAACCTGCGCGACCGGGCCAACAAGTATCTCAACGGCCTGTTTCTGCGGGTCGCTTTGGGCGTCGAGCAACCGCCCGATCAGTACATGGCCCCGAGCCGCAAACTGCTCTTCTTCGTCTACGCCGTCGCCAGTTGGGTCTACCGTTGGATCGTCACTTTCGGCATCATCTGGTTCCTGTCCGACTTCCTGAACCCGAAACTCAAAGTGCTCAGCCGGATGCTCGCGGTGCTGTCGCTGTTGTCCATGTTCGTCATGCCCACTTACAAGATGATCCGCAGCATCCGCCAGCGGGGGAGATTGCCCGACATGAAATCGAAACGCTATTACACGAGCCTCGCCGTCTTCGCCGCGCTGATCCTCGCCTTCGTGTTCCTGCCGTTGCCGATCAGCCGCGTCCGCGAGACCGGCCTGATCGCCGTCGATCCGGATCACGCCAAGCCCGTCGGCCTCAACGAACCCGCGACCCTGACGGTCGTTTTGGTGAAGGAGGGCGAGTTCGTGAAGAAGGGGGCGGTGCTGGCGAAGTTCGAGAGCAAGGAACTCAACGATCAACTGGCGAAGATCCGCGGCGAACTTTCCGGGGAGCGCGCGCAAGAGAAGCTCTACCGCGAGCAAGCGAGTCGGGAAGTGGGCCGATCGAAGGAGGAACTCGACAAATACGCGACGAGTTCGAGCCTGCGGGTCGCGGATGCCGAGCGGGCCGAGAAGGAGGTGCTCGACCGCATCGCCCGCGTCGGCGAACTCCGCGCGCCCGAGGCCGGCTACGTCATGGGCGTCCCCAAGACCGGCGACATCGGCCGGTACTATTCGCCGAACTTCACCGACGCCCCGCCGCTGATGACCGTGGCCGACCCGTCCCAACTGATCGTCAAACTCCCGGTGACGGCGATGCAGTACCGGCTGCTGAAAGACGACCTGTTCGCGAAGGGCACCCTCGACGTGGCGGTGCACGTCCCCGGTCGCACCGATCGCGTTTACGATGGCAAAGTGTTGCGCCTGCCCGATTCGGACGAGAAGCGCGTGCCGCCGCAATTGACCCAGCGCGGCGGCGGGCCGCTCTCGGTGAAACCGGCCGGCGAAAACGGGCAGGAAACGACGCCCGTGGCCCAAGTCTACTTGGTTCAAATCCCGCTCTCGGACACCGACACGAGCGCCCGCCCCGGCACCCTGGCGCAAACCAAGGTCTATTGCAAATGGCGCAGCGGCGCCTGGTGGTGCCGCTGGAAGCTCGCCGAAGCCCTCGATCTGGGGTTGTACCAGTAAGGTGCTCCGCCTTGCGCGGGGATTGGGTTCGCGTCCGACGAGCCGGATGCGTCAGCGACGAACCGATGGCTCTCCATCAAGTTTCGGCTACGCGCC
>JANOSQ010000201.1:0-1953 GCA_031415915.1 Fimbriiglobus sp.
CGGGGCGGCGCTGCCCCGACCGCACTCCGAGACGCCACTGTTCACCTTCGACAAAGCCGGCAAGTCGAACCGCAGCGCGAGCAAGTACGCCCAAGTGCGCGATAAGAACGCCGGCAAAGGCGAAGGCAACACCGGCACGCAAACCGAGAAGGGCAAGGGCAACGCCAGCGGCAAGAACGGCGAATCGGGCGGCAAGTCCGGCGAGAAGAACAGCGGCGGACAGAACAAAGGCGGGAGCAACAGCGGCAAGAACAGCGGGGACAAATCCGGGAGCAAAGGCGAGCAAGGGAAAGGCAGCAACGACAAATCGCAGGGGAAATCGAACGAGCAATCGAAGGGCGAGGAATCCAAATCCGGGGACGACGAGAAGTCGGGCGATCAAGGCGACGACGCCGAGAACAAGGATAACGACAACAAGGACGATGATGGCAATTCGTCGAGCGGCAGCCGGACGAGCCAGATCACGGGGGCCTTGGAGAAAGTGGCCACGGGCGTGAAGTGGCTCGTTTGGGTCGCCATCGCCATCGCGGTCGTCGGCGGGGGGATCTGGTTCGTACTCAAGGGCTTGGCGCCGTTCACCAGTTGGGCGCGCGGCCTGCTCGACTGGTGGCGCGGACTCTTCGGCGCGAAGAAACAATCGAAGGCGGTCGCGGCCGCCGAGGAAGCGAAGCTCGAAGAGGAAGTGATGCGCCCGCCGCCGTTCGCTATGTTTTCAAACCCCTTCGCCGACGGCACCGCGGGCCGCCGCGAAGCGGGCGAACTCACCGAGTACACCTACGCCGCGCTCGACTCTTGGGCGTGGGACCACGCCGTCGGTCGCCAGCCGGAGGAAACGCCATCCGAGTTCGTGGCGCGCTTGTCCGAAGATTTGCCGGAGTTCCAAATCCCCGGTCAGGCGGTCGTGAAGTTGCTGATGCGCGTGCTCTATTCCCCCGGGGGCCCGCTGCCCGGCGACGCCAAGGCGAGGTTGGAAGCGTTTTGGAAAGTCCTCGAATCGGCTGCGAAAGTTTGAAGGCGAGCCGACCGTGTCAACGGTCGGGTGGTTCCGCGATTCAACCGCTCGAATCACCGGCAAACGCACCCGACCCTTGACAGGGTCGGCTCGCCTCACTCGCTCAGTCCGCCACCGCAGCCCCTCATCAGCCGCACCCACGGTGCAATGGCGTAGTGCCAACTCCCGCAAATCAACAGCGCCAAGAGTAGCACCCCGGCGAGGACGTGCGCCACTTTGCGGGTGTCGTCCTCGGTCTCCCGGCGGAACTCCCACAGGGCGAATGTGACCCACACGATGGGAAGAATCAACGCGAGCCAGCCGAAGTCGCAGATGAGTTCGAGTTCCCGCAGCGGCCCGCACATATTGAACTGCGTCATGCCCTTCCAACACGTCCCCGCCGCGAGCACGCCGAGCGTGATGACGATGATCTGCACCAGCGCCAGGATCACCAAGTTCCGGGTCGTGTAGAAGTTCATGTCGGCAACCCCTTTCACCACACTGCGAATCATTGATGGAACCGTGTACACTAGCATGCGCTCCGGATCGGCCGTGTCAAGCCACTCCGGCGAAAATATTCCCCCTTGCGTCCCGCGGGTCGGTCGCTATCCTCCGCGTCCCGATTTCTCGCAGGATCGCCCGATGTTCCGATTCGCCGTCTCCGTCGGTTGTTCCGTATTCGCCTCGGTCGCGTTGGCGGGTTCGCCGCCGAGCGTGTCGGATACCTTTCCGCAAGGTCAGGAGCGCAGCCCCAGCGAACGGGAATTCTTCGCGCCGATTCAAACCCCGGCGAACCTCGCCGAAGTGGCGCCGAATCCGAAATTGTCCCGTCCGACCGCGACGGCATCGATCTTGACCGATTGGCTCCAACAATTCCAGCGCCCGCTCGGTTTGGCCAAGGGATCGTGGCTCGTCCGCCGCTGAACTTGAGTCTTTTTCGACCATTTGCGGAAGAGTTCGCC
>JANOSQ010000202.1:0-1509 GCA_031415915.1 Fimbriiglobus sp.
GGGCTTGGCCGGGACACCGTACACCCCCGTCGCGATCCAGCGCGCGGTGGCTTTGGCCGCTCAACATCAGGCGGAAGTCACGGGGGTGACCGTGATTGACATGTCGAAAATCTCGCACGGGAGTGGCGGGCCTTCCGGAGCGGACTCCGTCGGCGATTCGCGCCGACAACGGCTGGCGATCACACGCGACCACGTCGAACAGGCGCTGGCGGATTTCCAGGCGGCTTGTGACGGAGCCGGCGTCAAGGGGCGAATCATCCAAGAGTCGGACGTGCCGTTTACAAAGCTCATCGACTTGGCTCGCTACCACGATGTGATGATCTTCGGAATCCGGAGCGTGTTTGAGCACGACTTCCTCTGCGAAGACCCCCACGCCTTGCTGGTGCGATTGGTCGCCGCCGGTGTGCGGCCGATGATCGCCGTCTCCCCGAAGTTTCATTTCATCTCCCGCGTGCTGATCGCCTATGGCGGTTCGATGGAATCCGCGAAAGCCATGAAGCGGTTCGTGCAACTGCGTCTGTGGCCGGAGGCGCAGTTGAAGATCATGACGTTCAACGAATCGGAGTCGGAGGCTTCCCGGCTGGCGCAAGACGCCGCCGAATATTGTCGCGCACATGGCTACCACGTTGCCGCTTACCAAACCAATACTGGCGTCCCGTAGAATCTGCTCTTAGCGGCGGCCACCCTCTGGCAGGCCGACATGATCGTCATGGGGAATAGCGCCCGCAGTGTGCTCTTGCGCCGAGTGCTGGGGGACACCGCGCTCGAAGTGCTGCAAAACACCGAAATCCCACTCTTCCTCTGTCAGTAACTTCGTCTGCCACCAACACGCGTGCAACACACACACAGGTTTCGCACAAAGACTCTCAACCCCACTTTTCATTCAAGGAAACCCAGACCATGTTCAACGACCCATCCCTCAACACGCAGGTGACTCTGGGAATCGCGGTGATCTCGGCCATCGCGGTGATTTCAGCGCTGGTGTCCACGTTCTTCACGGTGGAGCAACGCACGGTCGGTATCGTGCAGCGGCTCGGAAAATTCGTGCGGGAAGCCCAGCCTGGCCTCAACGTGAAGGTTCCCTTCATCGACAAGGTCGCCGGGCGCGTCAACCTGCGAGTCCAGCAGTTGAACGTCAAGATCGAAACCAAGACCGAGGACAACGTGTTCGTCAACATGGTCGTCGCCGTGCAGTTCTATGTGCTGCCGGAGAAGGTCTACGATGCGTTCTACAAGCTGGATGACGCAGCCCGGCAGATCACGTCGTATGTCTTCGACGTCGTGCGCGCTCAGGTGCCCAGGATCAAGCTCGATGATGTCTTCGAGAAGAAGGACGACATCGCCATCATCGTCAAAAGCGAACTGGCCCAGGTGATGGAAGGTTTCGGTTACGGGATTCTCAAGGCGCTCGTCACGGACATCGACCCGGATGCCAAAGTGAAAGAGTCGATGAACGAGATCAACGCGGCGCAGCGGATGCGCGTGGCCGCCACCGAGAAGGGGGAAGCG
>JANOSQ010000203.1:0-7245 GCA_031415915.1 Fimbriiglobus sp.
TCTGAGTGGACCCGGGTGATACGGGTGCCATGCCCAAGCGGAACCCGGCCAATTTAGCGAAAGCGAAGCCACCATTCTCGGAGAAGCCCGTCAGGGTGAAGGTGCCATCCGCTGCGGATTTCGCGGTGAACCGTTCCGGCCCATCGACGCTGAACAACTCCACACCGGCGAGCGGTTTCCCGTCAGGCCCGACCACGATCCCGCCGACCGACAAGCTCGTCCGAGCCAGTTTCAACTCGGCGAAGTCGGCGGTCGCCCCGGCGACGCCCAGCACCATCTTGCTTTCGATTTTCGAATGCCCCGAGGCACTCGCTTCGACGCGGTAGTAATCCCCCGGCCACAGCCCGGTGAACTCGTATGCCCCTTTGGCATCCGTCGTGGCTGTGGCGATGGGTCGGTCGGTACTCACCCCCGCGCTCCTCCCCACGAACGGGAATCGCTGCAATAACGCGACTTTCGCCCCGACAATCGGATTTCCCTTGGAGTCGTGCACGCGGCCCCGGAAGGCCGCGGCGTTCGCTTCGCGGATTTCGATGGTCAACGGTTGCTCGATCTTCGCCAAGACGATGGTCTCGGGGACGTTCACGGCTTTGCCCAACCGGACGCGCGGCGAGACCGAATCATCGGGCGGCAGGTTCGGGATCGCGAAACGGCCCTCCTTGTCGGCCTTGGCCATTCCTTCGTTTTTGAAGCTGTGCAGGATCCCGATTTCGATCTCGGCCCCCGCGGCCGGTTTCGCATCGGCGAAGACGATTTGTCCGCCGAAGGTCACCGCTCTCAGCAGGGCGAGCTCCGGGAACGCGTGCGAATTACCGACATCGACTTTGACCGGTTCGATCAGAGGCCGGTCGCGCTTGGGAGGCAGCGGCATCGCGAAGCCATCGGCTCCGGCACCCGGGGTGTACCAACCGCCCGGACCATAGCCGGTGAACGTCCCGCCCGCGTCAGTTTTGCCGGAAAGGTGCCCGATGGAGGTAAAGCCGTCGGTGATATTCATCCCGATGCCCGCCCCGGCGATCCCTTTGCCGTCCGGATCGGTGATCTTCCACGAGACTTTCGCCGCCGGGCTGAACTTGGCGGTGAGGGTCGCCGCCTTTCCCGCCAAGACTTCGACGGGTGTGCCTTTCTCGAAGATGGCCGGGGATCGACCGTCGTTGAAGATCTGCAATTCGTAGCGGCCGGGCGAAACGAACGGCACCGTGACTTGCGCGGTGCCATCGAACGTGCCGGCGCACCAAAGGAGGGGACGAACTCCACTGCCGGGTTTGGTTGCGACGGCATTCAGCCGCCATGATCGATTCTTCAATACGGGCGGATCCACGCCGGCGACCACGATGGTCAGCGACCCGGGATCGGCGAGTGACACATCGAGTTCGAAGCCCGCCGGCGCCGACCAACTGGTCGCGCCGAATCCTTCCGCCTTCACACGGAACGAGACCGAGTAACCGGCTTTGGGCACGGGGAGTTTGAATCGGCCGTCGGCGTCGGTTTTGACGCCGGCGGAGGTTGTTTCCCAGTCGGGGAGCGATATCCACGACGGCGACTGCGGATCGCGGCGATTGCTTTCCGTTTCGGCGAAATAGCCCGACGCCGCCACGACCGCCCCCGCGATCGGCTTACCTCGGGAATCGATCACGCGGCCGGATTTGGCCACGGTATCGAGCAGAACGATGTCCAAAACCGAATCGTCGTCGGGGTCGAATCGGGCGCGATTCAATGGAGCGGAGCCGACGCGACCCGATGCATCGCGGATGAATAATCCGAAGAACTGGTTCGCCTTCTTCGCACCCGGCACGATGCCTTTGCCGGCGGCGTCGGTCACGAGCGGTGTCGGTTCGACGGTATCTTTGATGATCTCGCCATATTTTTGCACCCACGCTTTCGCCCCGGCGACCGGTTTGCCGTCGGCCGTCGTCACCCGAATCGTCGTCGGTCGTTCCTCAGCGATGGCGATGCCAGTCAACGTTAACGCGAACCAACAAGCAATTGTGCGAAACATTGGCCGAACCTCGGGGCAAAAACTTGTTCCACTCGGCCCGGTCAGTTTATCACAACCATCACCCCACCAAGCGCCGGTACAGCGCTTCGTAATCGGCGGCGCTGCGCTCCCAAGACCAATCCTGGCGCATCGCGGTCAGCACCACTTTTTGGAAATCCTTCGGCCGGTCGCGGTAGAGCATCAGCGCCCACTTCACGGTTTCGTAGAGCGCCTTCGCGGTGTAGTCGTCGAAGCTGAAGCCCGTTCCGGTACCGTTGGCCAGGTTCTCTTCGTTCGCATTCATGATGGTGTCGGCCAAGCCGCCGGTCGCGCGGACCACGGGGGGGGTACCGTACTTCAGGCTGTAGAGTTGGTTCAACCCGCTCGGTTCGTAACGGCTCGGCATCAGGAACAAATCCGACCCCGCTTCGACGAGGTGGGCGAGCTGCTCTTGGAAGCCGAGGTAGATGCCGACCTGCTGCGGGTGCTTGGCGTGGAAGCTCGTCAGTTGGTCGTGGAATTCGCGGTCGCCGTCGCCGAGGAAGATGAGTTGGCAGCCGAGGTCGAGGAATCCGGGGGCGGAACTGAGGATCAGGTCGATCCCCTTTTGGCTCACGAGCCGGGCGACCAACCCGAGCACCGGCTTGGCGGGATCGACCGGCAGGCCGAAGCGCTTCTGGAGTTCCGCTTTGCTCGCGGGTTTGCGCTCGAACACGTTGGTCGCGTCGTAGCGCTCCGGCAGCAGCGGATCGATGGCCGGGTTCCAAACGTCGTAATCGACGCCGTTGACGATGCCGCTGAGTTTCTCTTTGTTCTCGATCAGCAGGCCTTCCATCCCGCAGCCATACTCGACGGTTTGAATCTCGCGCGCATACGTCGGGCTCACGGTGTTCACCGCGTCGGCGAAGACGACCCCCGATTTCAGGAAATTCAATTGGCCGTGGAACTCGAGCTGCTTCGGGTTGAACATCCAGCCCGGCAGGCCGGTCATGCGCATCACGTCGGCCCCGAACATCCCCTGATAGGCGATGTTGTGGATCGTGAAGAGACTGCGGATGTTGGCGTACTTCGGGTTCGTCCGGAACACTTCGCTCAAGTACGCGGGCACGAGGCCCGTCTGCCAGTCGTTGGCGTGGACGATGTCCGGCTGGAACCGAATCGTCGGGATCACTTCCAGCGCCGCCCGGCTGAAGAACGCGAACCGTTCGGCGTTGTCCGGGTAGTCCGACTTGTACCCGCCCGGCATCGTCGCTTGGTACAGCCCGCGGCCGTGGTAGACGTCGTCGCGGTCGAAGTATTCCGGGGCGTCGATGAAGTAGATCGGCACCTCGGTGCCGGGGAGTTTGGATTGAAACACTTTGCAAGCCAAGATGCGCGTCCCGATGGGCACGTGCAGAACGTGACTCGTCGGCTTCGGCGGATTCTTCCCGAAGCGCACGGCCCGGTAATACGGCATCACCACCGCGACCTCGTGCCCGCGCTTCGCCAACGCCCGCGGCAACGAACCGGCGACATCGGCCAAGCCCCCGGTCTTGGCGAAGCCGACGACTTCCGAAGCGACCACGAGAATGCGCAGGGGTGCCACCGATGCGGCTCCAAAATCACGGGCAATGCGAGAAGCGGCATCTTACCGAAGTCGTTGGAATTGTCCTCTGCGACGTTGGAGGGCACCCATGGATTCTGGCCAATCGAGTTCAGCGAGAACATGCACACCCTCGCGTGAACTCGTTGCCAAAACGATGAACTCGTTTCCAAAACGCTGGACAGGCCTAGCCCAGCAAGGACTTGCGTCAACGCGTCGAATCGGGATTTCGGAGGTCGGGCCGACGAAACTGACTGGACAGGACCAAGACACGATTCCGGATGCCAAAATCCGTGGGCACGCGTCACGCACATTCGCCTTGCCTAATCCGTTAAATTAGCTTAACGTAATGATATTGAATCCTTCACCCGGTCATCCCATGCGTACCAGCCTACGTTTCGGTTGTCTTTTGCTCCTCTCCCTCCTCGGCACGGGTTGCAGTAGTTCCCCACCACCGCCGCCGACGATTGTGACCACCACGAGCATGATTGCCGATGCGACCAAACGCATCGCGGGGTCGCACTGGCACGTCGAGTGCCTGATGGGGCCGGGGGTCGATCCGCATAAGTACCAACCTTCGGCCGGGGACTTGGGCCGGTTATCGGGTGCCAAGTTGATCTTGTTCAACGGCTTGCACCTCGAAGGGAAGATGGTGGACGTTCTGGAGAAACCGGCGAAGGGCCGCAAAGCCGTGGCCGTGACGCGCGACTTGAAGGTGAGCGATCTCCGCGCGTCCGAGCCGGGGTCGGAAACGATTCACGATCCGCACATCTGGTTCGACGTCCGGCTTTGGAAGCAGTGCGTCGATACGATCCTCGAAGAACTGTGCCTGCTCGATCCGGCCCATGCCGACGAGTTCCGCGCCAACGCCGCGGCGTACCAAAAGGAACTCGACGAACTCCACAAGGAAGTGCTGGCGAAAGCCGCGAAGATCCCCGCGGACAAGCGCATCCTCGTGACGAGCCACGACGCCTTCGGCTATTTCGCCGCCGCTTATGGGCTGGAAGTCCACGGCTTGCAGGGCGTGAGCACCGCCGCGGAATCGGGGACGCAGGATGTCGAAGCGCTGGCGAAAATCATTGGCGAAAAGAAGGTGCCAGCAGTATTCACCGAAACATCGGTGCCGAGCAAGGGGCTGGAAAAAGTGCTCAGCACCGTGAAGGAGCGCTACAAGTTCGACGTCCGCCTCATCGGCGACGATGACGCCCTCTACTCGGACGCTCTCGGCGAGAAAGATTCCACCGGCGCGACCTACATCGGCATGGTCCGCCACAACATCGATGTGATCGTGAAGGCGCTCTCGAAGTGACCGCACCCATTCTCAACGCCATCGAAGTCCACGACCTCACGGTGGCCTACCGGGACAAACCCGCGCTCTGGGACATCGACCTGACGGTGCCGCCGGGGGTGCTGGTCGGCGTCGTCGGCCCCAACGGCGCGGGCAAGACCACACTCCTGAAGTCGATGCTCGGTCTCATCCGCCCCGTCTCCGGCCGGGTGCTCATCCACGGTCAACCCTACGACGCCAACAAGCAGGCCGTGGCCTACGTCCCCCAGCGCGGCAGCGTCGATTGGGACTTCCCGACGACGGTGTTCGACGTGGTGCTCATGGGCACTTACGGCCAACTCGGATGGTTCCGCCGGCCGGGGGTATTGCAAAAAGAAGCGACCACCGAGGCCCTGCAAAAAGTGGGCATGGCCGATTTCGCCGACCGGCAGATCCGCCAACTCTCCGGCGGCCAACAGCAGCGCGTATTCTTGGCGCGGGCACTCGTGCAAGAGGCCCCGGTCTACTTCATGGACGAACCGTTCCAAGGCGTCGACGCCGTGACGGAGCGGGCCGTGGTCGATCTGCTCCGCGAGTTGCGCAACCAAGGCCGGACGGTGCTGGTGGTCCACCACGACCTGACGACGGTTCCCGATTACTTCGACGAGGTGCTGCTGCTGAACGTGCGCATGATCGCCAGCGGCCCGATGGCGACGGCGTTCACGCCGGAGAATCTGCGCGCCACCTACGGCGACCGGGTGCGGGGTGGGATGGGGAAGTGAGTTTGGGTCGGCGCAGCTACCGAGGCGTTGCGGAGGTGCCGACGGTGCCAGTCCGATAAACATGGAAAAGCTGCTGCGCGAGTCCAAGAATATACCCGCGTCCCTTCGGTCCGTTTTCCAACAACTCGACGAGGCTGTTGGGCAATCGGCCAATCCCGAGATATGCACCCGATAAGGCCCCTGCCATTGCCGCGAGCGTGTCGGTATCGCCGCCGAGAAAAATTACGTTGGCAATGGTTTCCTCGAATGACTCCGGTGTCATCGCAAAGCTGGCGATAGCTGTTGGAACGGAGCGCAAAGCCTCGATCTGATTGCCGAGTCTGACAAGTCCTTCGGGAGTTCGGACCTCCGAAGCCGCGACGAGCTTGTTCCGATATTCTTCCGATTGGCAGGCGTCTATCAATGCGGTGAAGTAATCGAGTCGGTCAAAGTTTCCCATCTCCGTGCAGATGGCGACCGCTAATGCTAGGAGTTGGGCACCTTCTATCCCGAGAGGATGACGGTGAGTAGGAAGCGACGAAAGCCGGGTCTGTTCCCGCAAGCGTTTGCGGTCGTCGCGGAAGAGCAAGCCGACCGGAGCGACCCGCATCGCTGCGCCGTTCCCGAAAGATCCGCCGGGGAAGTAGCTTTCTGCGATCGGACGAGAATCTAGACCTTCTTCCATCGCTTCCAGCACGGCCCGCGCGCCGCTACCGTAGCCGCGTGATGGATGATAATTTGTGACGAAAGCGCGGCAGAGCACTTCTTCGACGATTTCGCCCCGTTCGATGAGCGCCTCGCAAACGCCGATCATCATTTGCGTGTCATCGGTATACCAAATCTCGTCGCGGGGATACGCAATCAAGCGCTCGACCGAAGGGAACCGGGCTCGGATGGATTCTGCCGATTGCGCCTCGAACTTCGCGCCCATCGCATCCCCGATAGCCAACCCTATCAAACAACCCTCAAATCTTTCACAGGTGTATTGATCGGTACGCGGTGTCGTACTCATGGGAACTCCCCAATCGCTGCGTGGGGCGGCACAATACGGCAGTGCCGCCCCACGCGCTTTACGGCTCAACATTGGGCTTTGGGAACACACGTTTTGTCGTGCGGTCCGTCGCTGACGCGTCCGGCTCGTCGGGCATCACGCCGGAGACTGTACGAGCCGAAATCCCACACTCACAATCACTTCTTCGGTTCGGGCTTCGCTTTATCCCGCGGGAGCAGGTCGGGCAGGTTGGCGACGCGGAGTGCGGTTACGGCCATCACTTGGGCACCTTGGACCAAGTTCGGAATCTTCACGTGGTCGAAGGTGTCCGTTTGCGTGTGGTGCGTCAGGCGGTATTCGTCCATGTCTTGGTCGCAAGCGAAGCCGGGGACGCCGGCCGATTCGAAGGAGAGGTGGTCGGTGCCGCCCATGCCGCGGAGGGTGACGCCCTTCCACCCTTCGACCGACTTCAGCGATTCGAGTTCCGGTTCGAGGACGACGCGGACCGCTTCGCGGCCTTGTAATCCGAAGCCTTTCACCATGCCCGTGCCGGTGTCGTGGACGAGTGCCATCGACGTCTTGACCATTTCGTCCTTGTGCTTGATCACGTATTGCTTCGAGCCGAACAAGCCTTGTTCCTCGCCGGTGAAGAGGACGAAGCGGATG
>JANOSQ010000204.1:0-6085 GCA_031415915.1 Fimbriiglobus sp.
AGTGGGTTATACTCCGCCCACTCCTCGGTCGGTTCGATACTCCATGGAGGGAGCATCATGCGGAATCTCGCACTCGGCAGCTTGTTGATTTTCACTTCGGCCGCCGCCATCGCCTACGTTTACACCAAGCCCGACGAACAACCCGCCTCGGCTCGGATTGCGGAAGCGGCACCAACACCGGATGTGTGTCCCGAAGAGTCGGGTTGCCCGAGCTGCCAATCGAACGTCGTGGACGTGGTCGATCTCAACACCGCGTACCAAAGCGCCTCGCCGGTTCCCGGCGTCTCCTGCGACGAACCGCCGCTGGCCAAGCCGCGACCGCACTCGGTCATCCCCGCGCGCTTCGCGCAGCCCGCCCCCGAACTGGCCCCGTCGCCCCGCGACGCGGCGGAGCTGGCCCCCGCGCCGCGTTCGGTGAAGTAGTCACTCTTCTTTCGGCTTCTCCGCTTGCCATTCGACCACCGCCGCCGTCTTCGTGGCGGCGGTTCCGTTCTTGTAACTGCCGTCCAGCACGAAGATCAGCGATTGCACGGCCATCGTTTTGCGGTCGTACACGGCGATGCCCGTGCCCGCGGACGTCGCGGTGATGGGGAATTTCGGATCGCCATCGCGGAAGTGTCGGGATTCCCACTTCCCCGTGAGGCGGACGACCACGACGGCCTCGTCCTTTCGCTCGACGCGCCCGATCACTTCGGCCTTGGTCGCATCGCGGGCTTGCGGAACGAATATGGAATCGGTCACCGGGGCGAGGGCGACCGCGAACTTCTTCGCAACCGCTTCCGGCAGCGTCCAATCTTTGCCCTCCTCGCCCGCGGCGAAGCCGGCCCACTCGACTTTGGTCAAGGTCGCACTGTCCACGGCCGGTGAACCTTCTTGCTTGCCGGAGCGGTTCAACCCGATCACCGTGACCGCGAGCCGGGCACCGCCTTCTTTGGTCAGGCCCAAGCCGCGATCCGGGAACGGATTCACCGCCCGCGCATCCCGCGGCTTCAATTCCCCGGCCGCTTTGACCCCGTCTTCGAGCATCGACGCCGTGTCATCGACCCATGCCTTCTGGTTCTGCGCGTAGTTCTTCTTCGGGTCGGGCTTGTGGTAGTGGAAGGCCAGCGTCTTCCCCTCGGGTGTGACGACCCACAACCCTTGCGGCCAGCGTTTCATCAACTCACGGAAATAGTCACCGTCCTCGCCCTTGGGCAAGCGGTCGGTGTTCAGCGCGACGGGGACGAAGTTCTTCGCGATCAATCGGACGGCCGCGTCCGAGTTCAGGGGGCCCGCACGGAGCCCGGCGGCGTAGCCTCAACAGCGCTCCAGCGGACTCCCGTCATGATCGCGCCCACCCGCGAGCCACACGAGCAACGGCCGATTCTCGGCCCGGGCTTCCTTCAGTGCCTCGGCGGCATCGATGTGCCAAGGGATCTGCTGCCAGGCGAAATCGGCGGCCGGCGGTCGCAGCGCCGCGGCTTTTTTCAGGAGGGCGTCCCGTTCGGGAGCGTCCGCCGCGGGGAGCGACGACCCGGCCAACAGGAGCCATGACACGAGGAGATAGCGATTCATCCGATCCTCCTTGAACGCGAAAGCGGGTTCCAGCGTATCCCAATATCGACAAGGAATCCATGTCGCATGACTCGCAGTGTTCGATCCGTACCTTTGCAGCAACGCACCCAACCCCCCCGGCCCGTCGCTCACGCGTCCGCTCGGTGGGGGTCGCCTTCCAGTGCCGGTGGTTCGGACGAGGCTTCCCACGCATTGCGCCGGACGAGCCGGAAGCGTGAGCGACGGACCGACCCGGATTCGCACAGGTCCATTCCTCGCGAGATGACGAGCTTCCCCTTCGGGGATCACGACGATGTGGCCGACGCCGCCGTATCCGGGACGGAGCACCTGCTCGGTAGCGCGAGCCTCGAGTGTGGGTGAGGGCCGTCCTATACCTGCTGGGCTTGGCTGTGCCATTCGTCCAGCAGCTTGCCGATGTTCTTGTAGGCGAAGTCGATGTTCGCCAGTTCGTGGCCCAAGTCCATCGCCCGCGGGAGTTCGCCGTTCTCGGCGGAGCCGGTCGCCAGTTGGAAGAGGACTTCCTTGCGCGTCGGTTCATCGGCGGTCGTGGTCAGCAGCGGCAGGGCTTCCTCGAAGTTCCGCTGGGCCAGCCGCCAGTTGTTGCGCTTGCGGAAGCAGAGGCCCAAGTAGAGCGAGGCTTTCCCCTTCAATCGCTCGTCGCGCCGGGCGATCTGCAGTTGCTCGATGGCTTCGTCGATCTTCTCCAACTTGAGCAACCTCAGGCCGAGGTCGAGGCGGTGGACGGTCTCGTTGGGGAAGCGGTCGGCTTTCGCCCGGAGCAATTCCGCTTCGCGGGAGACGATCTCTTTTTGCAGCTTCCCCCGCAGCTTCATCAACTCGTCGAGCGTCGGTTCCTCGTCGGCGGTGTCGTCGGTCGGCGGCCGCGCTTGCAACTTGCGGATCTTCGCTTCGGCTTTGTCCAAGTTGTCCCGCAGCGGTTGCAGATCGAGTTCCAGCAACTCCAGTTGGAGCTTGAAGTGGTTGCCCGTCGGCCCTTGCCCTTGCAGCAGCGCGGCCTTCGCCCGATCCAAATTGCCCTGCCGGCGGTAGACCCCGGCGAGTTGGAGGTACAACTCCGGCCCGGTCGGGTCGGCCTCGATGCGCTTGAGCAGAACCGAAGCTTCCCGGCTGACCTTGTCCTGCTTTTCGACGGCCGCTTCTTCCATCTTCCCGAGCACCGGGGAATCCTTGGTGCCCGAAATCGACTCTTGATAACCGCCGCGGGCGATGGTCTCGGACGCGGCCAAGTCCTTGGCTTTGTGGGCCGCTTCGACGTCCTTCGGGTTCGCCTGCTGCACCAACTGCCAGAGCGAGATCGCTTTGGTGAAGTCGCCGCGCTTCTCGAAGAGCCGGGCGAGGGCGCGGTTCAGCGTCGCGTCGTCCGGGTACTTCTGGCGGGCTTGATCGAGCGTGTAGACCGCAAGGTCGAGCAGGCCGAGCGCGTCGAAAGACTCGGCCATGTCCATGGCGGTGCCGAGATCCCACGGGTTGCGGCTGAACACCGCCTCCGCGTGTTCGAGCACCCTGACGTAATCGCCTTGGGCCTTGGAGGTCTTCACTTTGGCTTTGAAACGGGGCGTGGAAAAGAAGGCGAACCGGCTCCCGCGGAGGTTGTTCCCGTACTTTTCTTTCTGGGCCTTGCGGAGGGCTTGGCGGAAAGGGAAGTTCGCCGGGTCGAGCTTGCAGCAGAGCAGCAGCATCTGGATGCCGTAGTCGTAGTTGCCGGTTTGGAGCACTTGGCGGGCGCGCTCGAAGTTCTCCGCGGCGACGCGGCGCTGGTCGGGGGTGGGAGAAGGAACGGAGCGGCTCCGGTCGGCCATGGCCTGGTTCTTTCGGTTCGCGCCGGGGAGCGGCGATGCGGTGCGGGTTGTCATGCTACGACCCCAGTATGTTGTACCACACGGCCGGGCGAGTGAACATCGGCCGACCATGAAGGATTCGAGATGAGCATCGACGCCGAAGAAATCGATCGCGCCGCCGCGAGTATCCGCGCGGGCGGTTTGGTCGCCTTCCCCACCGAAACCGTGTACGGGCTGGGTGCCAACGCCCTCGATCCGGTCGCCGTGGCGAAGATTTTCGCCGCGAAAGGGCGACCGGCGACGAATCCGCTTATCGTCCACGTTGCGAACGCGAACCAAATACCGCCGCTCGTGGCCGATTGGCCGGTCATCGCCCGCGAACTCGCGGAGAAATTCTGGCCGGGCCCACTGACGATCGTGGTGCCGAAATCGAGTCTGATCCCGGACATCGTCACCGGTTCCGGGGCGACGGTCGCACTGCGCTGCCCGAACCACCCCGTGGCACTCGCGCTGTTGAACGCGGCGGGCGTCCCCATTGCGGCGCCGAGCGCGAACCGCTCCGGGGAGTTGTCGCCGACGACGGCCGAGCACGTCCGCAAGAGTCTAGCGGGGAAGTTCGACTTCCTGCTGGATGGCGGCCCCTGCCCCGGGGGGTTGGAATCGACGGTCGTCGAAATCACCGGCACCGGCATCCGCATTCTCCGCCCCGGCTTGATCGGCGCCGCCGAGTTGGACGAAGTGGTGGAGACCGTGGAATATGAACCGGGGGGAAGCTCGGAGGCTCCGAATCCATCACCGGGGATGCTCGCCCGGCATTACGCCCCGCGGACAGCCCTCGAATGCGCCGCGACCGCGGCCGACGCCGACTTTTTGGTGAACCTCTATGAAACCGCCGGGTTGAAGGTCGCCCGCTACACCTGCGACGGCTCGCCGGCGGAGGCGGCGGCCAAGCTCTACGCCGACCTGCACGACCTCGATGGCGCGGGGTTCGACCGCATCATCGCCACGCTGCCACCGGACACGCGGGAATGGAGCGCCGTGCGGGATCGCCTGACGCGGGCATCGGCGGAGGAGTGAGCGCGAATAGGATATCATGAACCACCCAAGGGAGTATCGACATGCCCGAAGTCACACTGCAATCACTGGCGGAGCGCGTCGCCGAACTCGAGCGCAAACTCTCCCTCGGAACGATGCGGACGAGTGCGGACTGGCGGAGCATGGTCGGCATTTTCCCCGACGACGACTTCACCCGGAGTTGGATTTCGGAAATGGAAACCGCGCGGGAAGCCGACCGAGCGGATGCCCGTGCCCAACCTCAAGAGGATCAGTCGTGATCCTGCTCGACACCGACCATCTCACCGCGTTGCAAGTGCGGGGGGGAGATCGCTACGCACGTCTTCTCTTTCGGTTGGCGCAGTCCATCGAATTGCCAAGTACGACCATCGTCAACGTCGAAGAACAGATGCGCGGTTGGCTCGCGGCCATCTCAAAAGAGAAACGTATCGAACGGCAGGTTCGGGCCTATCACGAATTCGGAGAGCTGTTCGACCGTTTCTCAGCATTCACCATTGCCAAGTTCGATGACGCCGCGGCTGCCATTTACGCTTCGCTGAGGCCCGGCCGAGGTCATCTCGGAACGAGGGACATGAAAATTGCGGCGATCAGCATTTCACAAAGCGCTCTCCTATTGACCGCCAACCGACACGATTTCGAACAAATCCCTCAGTTGCGTTTTGAAAACTGGATGGATGCATAGTACCCCCGGACAACTGCACCCCCCACTCATAAACTATCAGACCCCCCCGCACGGAGAGCCTGTCCCCGATGGAAACGATTCCCGACACCGTTGAACCCACCCCGACCCCAGTCGAAACCGTACCGACCCCGACAAAACCCCTCGATGAGCTGATCGCCGAAGCGGTGGCGACGGCCGCGAAGCCGTTGAACTTCGGCGCGGTGAAGAAGGCGCTAAAGGCCGCCGGAGTGCCGTTGAAGGGCAAAGGCAAAGTCGCGGACGCCGACATTCAGTCCACCCTCGACGCGGCACTCGCGGCCGGCCAAGCATTCGCACACCCGCACAAGGCCCCGGACGGTCCGCCTTCGTACTGGCACAAACCCTACGTGAGCAAGGAAGAACTCGCCGCCGAGAGGGCCCGGGCCATCGAAGCGAAAACTGCGGAGAAGGCTCAAGCCAAGGCGGCGAAGGCCGACGAAAAAGCCGGGGCCAAGGCGGCGAAGCACGAAGAGAAGGCCAATCGAAAAACCGAACAAGCGGCCGAATCGACCCGGCAGAAGGTTGCGGCGGTCGTGGAAGCCGTCCGGAGCAAAGTCGCCGGATTGGGCAAACGGGTCGTCACCGAAAAGCAATTGGGTCAGCCGAAAGAGAAGGCCAGCCCGGCCGAACAAGAGGCGTTCCGCAACACGCTGAACGAACTGATCTCGGACGGCAAGCTATTCCCGCACGGCGACAAATTCGGCGGCTGCGCGCCGGTCGTCACCCAGTGGTACGAGACGAAGCCTCTGAAGAAGCCATTCGAAGACGCGGTGAAAGCAACCCGTACCATTGTCGGTCCGGGCACCGTCCAGTTCGAGGATTTCTTGCAAGCGCTCTTGGCGAAGCTGGATAAGAAGCCAGTGGAAGAAGTAGAGGAAAGCCCTACGACCGAGTCGCAAGCGTAACGGGCGCAGAGCCGGCTCGTCAGAGCCGGACGCGTCAGCGACGTTCGGTTGTG
>JANOSQ010000205.1:0-1926 GCA_031415915.1 Fimbriiglobus sp.
TTCTTGGTCACCTCGGCGCGCTTCGCGCGGCGATCCTCCGGTTCGGGCAGCGGCAACTTCGGCGTTTCATCCTCGCGGTCGCCGTCTTCGCTCTGGTTGAGGATCGCGTAAAGGCCGAAGTATTCCTTCTGCGTGATCGGGTCGTACTTGTGCGTGTGGCATTGGGCGCAGGCCGCGGAGGTGCCCATCCAGACGGCCATGGTCGTGTTCACGCGGTCCACGATAGCGATGCTACGGAACTCCTCGTCGTTGGTGCCGCCTTCGCTGTTGGTCATCGTGTTGCGGTGGAACGCCGTGGCGGTGAGTTGTTCCTCCGTCGGCTTCGGCAGCAGGTCACCCGCGAGTTGTTCGACGGTGAAGACGTCGAACGGCTTGTTCGCGTTCAAGCTCTTGATGACGTAATCGCGGTAGGGCCAGATGCTCCGCGGGGCGTCGGGCCCGTAGCCGGCGCTGTCGGCGTAACGGGCGAGGTCGAGCCACGTCCGCGACCAGTGCTCGCCGAAGGCGGGCTTGGCCAGCAGTTTGTCCACCATCGTCTCGTACGCGTTCGTCGCTTTGTCGCCGAGGTAATCTTCGACTTCTTTCGGCGTCGGCGGCAATCCCGTGAGGTCGAGTGCGACGCGGCGAATCAGCGACGGACGATCCGCTTCGGGTGATGGTTTGAGTCCGAGGGTGTTCCGCTTCGCCAGTAGGAATGCGTCGATGGGGTTTTTCGCCAACGCCGGCACCGCGGGGCGGTCGGGCTTCATGTAGGCCCAGTGCTGGGCGTATTTCGCACCCTGCTCGATCCACGCTTTCAGCGTGGCGACTTCTTTCGGCGTCAAGTGCTTGCCGGTCTTTTTCGGCGGCATCGCGTCGGCATCCGCGGCGTCGAGCACGACGCGCGCGAGGAGTTCGCTCTTGTCCGGCTTGCCGGGGACGAGGCCGATGCTGCCGCCCGCTTTGCCGATGGCCCCGTCGAAGGTGTCGAGGCGCAACGAGCCTTTGCGGACCTTTTCATCCGGCCCGTGGCACGCGTAGCAGTTGTTCGACAAGATCGGCCGAACATCGCGATTGAAGTCGATAGCCGGCTCCGCCGCGGTTGCGGTGGAACTGAGGAGTGCGCCGGCGAAGAGCAATCGATACATGGAGAGGGGCATCCGAAGGCGGGGGGAGTGCCTATCAATTATCACGCGGAGAGACACCGGGATCAAGGTGAAACAGCCTCTTCAGCCCGAAGGGCTCTGGGAGTTCTGAGCCCGGGGCACCGCCCCGGGTGGGAGGGGCGATGGCGCAGCCCTACGGGCTGCAACTCGTTCTTCTGAGACCCCGGGCGATGCCCGGGGCTGAGAACTCCCAGCCCTTCGGGCTGAAGAATCAGTTCACAGTGCCCACGTCCGCGAGTTGGCTCCAGCACCACTGCTCGATATTGCCGATAGGGAGCCAGTACCGGGATTCGACGACGTGAAAGTCCCCGGTCGCCGCGAGTTGGGCCACGGCGTCGGTGATCTCGTATTCGCCGCGCGGCGACAGCGGCAGCGTGATGTCGAAGACCGAACGGGGAAACACGTATCCGCCGATGTTGGCCAACTGGGGCGGCGCCAGATCCTGCGGCTTCTCGATGATCCGCTTCAGCGTGCCATCGGGGTTCGGAAAGACGATGCCGAAATCCTTCGGCTCTTGGACCGCGCTCACGAGGATCCCCATCGGCACCGCCGCGAGGCGGGCGAGATCCGCCCGGCCGATGAGGTCGTCCCCGTTCAGCACGAGTACGCGGTCGGATTTCACCGCATCCCGGCAGCTCATCAAAGCATCCCCGGTGCCGCGGGGAACCTCTTGGCGGACGGTCGTCCAATTCGTGATGTGCGGCTGCTTCGCGAGATACTCTTCGATCGCTTCGCCGAGGTAGTTGACGACGACGATCAGCCGATCCACGGGTGGCAGCGC
>JANOSQ010000206.1:0-16564 GCA_031415915.1 Fimbriiglobus sp.
CGCGTGGTGCCGACGGGGCACACGAACCCCTTCTTCGTGATCGTCGATGGGAAGCCGATCCGGGCGAACAAAGCGAGCGCCGAGTGGTGCTTGGCCGGCGTGGAGCAATGCTGGAAATCGAAACAGAAGACGTACCACAAAGACGAGCAGAAACAGGCCGTGGCCGATTACGACCACGCCCGCAACGTGTACAAGGCGATCATTGCGGAATCGAAGTAGCGCGATCTTTCGGTGGGGACGGGCGTAAAACAAGGATGGTCGTCCTCTCCCCGTCGCAGGAATCCGCGCCGTGACACCACCCGTGACCCCCCTGCGCCGTTCGCGCCGACACGTGTTCCTCGCTCTCGGGGGCGTCACTTTGCTCGGCATCGCCCTCGTCGCCTTCTTCCTCCTGCGCAAGACGGACGACCCGGCGAAGTCCGATCCGCTCGCCGCGACGGAAGCGAACGCCCGCGGCATCGCGCTGATGGAGAAGTTCGTTTACTCCGATCCGAAGGAGCCGACCGACGCGGTGCGGGAGTTCGGCGAAGCCGTGCGCCTTGCCCCGGATTGGTTGCCGGCGAAGTTGAACTTGGGGATGGCGCTGTACAACTCGGCCGGTGCGGCCGACGATCCCGTTTTGCCGCGGGCCATCGCGATCTTCGAGGGGGTGCTCAAGACCGAGCCGGACAACTTGTACGCCCACTTCAACCTCGGCATCATCTTCAAGTACCAAGCGAGGTACAAAGAAGCGGAGGCGCACTTCCGGCGGGTCACGGAACTCGATCCCGAGGACGACCGGGCTTGGCTTTATTTGGGTCAATCGTTCGTCGACCAGCAAGTGAACAAGGAGTGTCGGAAGTACTTCCAGAGGGCGCTCGCCCTCAACCCGTACTTGGTCACGGCGACCTACGCCTTGGCGAACCACGCCGACACCTCCGAAGCCGAACAGAAGATTCTGCTCGACCGCATGAAGCAACTCCAAGCGGCCAACTGGGAAGACGAAGCACGCCCCGATCGCCACTCGGAACAGGGCCGCTACGCCACGGTTCTGGGCCGCGGTCTGGTCAAGCCCGCCGACCTCGGGCCGATACCGATGTTCGAGCAGACGAGCACTTGGACCGCGGACGCGACCGTGAAATGGGACAACGGCGGTGCCCGCGATGGAACCACCGTGGCAGACCGGTTGCTCACCGCCCGGCGGTCGCGCTTCGGCGGGGCGATGATCCGCTTCGATTTCGACGGCGACGACAAACCCGATTTGCTCGTGTTGTCGGCCGCTTGGCGGAACGGCAAACTCGGCGATGTGCTGCTGCGCAATACGGGCGCGGGGTTCGTGGATCATTCCACGGCGGCGGGATTGGGCGATGCGGGCAGCTTCGCCGGGGCCGTCGCGGACTACGACAACGACGGTCGCCCCGATGTGGTGCTCAGCGGTCCGCTTGGCCTGCGTCTGTTGCGGAATGTCGATGGCAAGAAGTTCGAAGACAAAACTTCGGCCGCGGGGTTCGACAAAGCGACCGGCGTCTTCTCCGCGCTTTGCTGGCTCGACATCGACCAAGACGGCGATCTCGATTTGATCGCCGGGGGGGACAAGCTCCTCGTCCTTCAAAACGTGGGGATCGCCCCCGCGTCCCGCGCCGACGAACCGACCCCGCCGCTGACGACGGCCTTCAAAATGATCGACCTCCCGGGGTCGAAAGCGGAAGGCCGCGTGAACGGGTTGATCGCCACCGACATCGACGGCGACAAAGATGTCGATCTCATCGTGCTGCTCGACGGCAAACCGCCCGCGATCATTCTCAACGACCGGCTCATGCGATTCAGCGCCGGTGCGCCGCTGCCGACGGACGCCACGGAACTCCACTCCGGACTCGTACTCGATTCCAACGGCGATGAACAATCGGATCTGCTGCTCCTCGGCTCCGCCAAACCGGCGTTCCTCGTCAGCAAGAAGGATGTGCCCGACGCGGACTTCGCCAAGCGCTTCGCCGCCGGGGCGACCGACTCCCCCGCGCTGCTCTCGGCCCAGCGCTGCGATCTCGACCTCGACGGCCGCTCGGACATCGTCGCGTTGTCGAAGGACGGCCAAGCCCTGTTCTTGCAAGGCGACGGCGAAGGGAAACTCGCCAACAAGGCCGAACCCTTCGGCCCGGCCGTCGCCAAACTGATCGGCTTGCGAGCCGTCGCCACCGTGGACGCCAACGGCGATTGCACCCCCGATCTCGTCGTGTGGGGAACCGACGGCGTGAAGGTTTTCCTCGGGCGGAGCAACGGCAACCACGGGCTGAAACTCGTTTTCACCGGGATGCGCGACAACAACAACGCCGGGGCCGGGCAGAAAAACTTGCGATGCAACACCAACGGCATCGGGCTGAAATGCCGGACGATCACCGGCCCGCTGCTCTCGATGGTCGAACTGACGACGCTGTCGTCCGGGCCGGGGCAATCGCTTCTGCCCATCGACATCGGCATCGGCAAACGGACGCAGACGGACGCCGTCCGGCTGCGCTGGCCCGACTGCGTCGTCCAAGCAGAGCTTTCGACCCCGGCCTGCTCCGTGGTCACCATCCGCGAGATTAACCGCAAGCCGACATCGTGCCCCGTGCTGATGACGTGGGACGGCGAGAAGTGGGTCTACGTCACCGACTTCCTCGGCGGTGGGGCGCTCGGCGAATCGGGTTCCGACGGTTCCGTGCGCCCGTCGCGGCTGGAGGAATCGGTGAAGATCGAAGCGCGCCAACTCGGATTGAAGAAGGGCAAGTACCACCTGCGAATCGCGGAGCCGATGGACGAAGTGATGTACTTGGACGCCCTGCGGTTGGTGGTCGTCGACCACCCCGCGGACGCGGTGGTCTATCCGGACGAGCGCTTCGCCGTGGCCGAGCCATTGCCGACGCAGAAGATTCTGGCGTTCCGCAAACGCGCTGTGCCCGTGCAAGCCCGCGATCACCGCGGCAGGGATCAGTTGAACACGATCCTCGACAAGGACGGCAAGACCGTGAGCGACTTCGCCAAGCGCTCGTGGCTCGGCTTCGCCGAGGAGCACTGGCTCGAGTTCGACTTCGGCGACCGCCTGAAGGATTTGCCGAAGGATGCGCCGCTCTACTTGGTGCTCGCGGGGTGGACAGACTACCCCTACCCGGAGTCGATCCTCGCGGCCGAGCAAGCCGGGATAGCGATGCTGCCGCCGGTGCTCGAGCGCCAGAAGCTCGACGGCGCGTGGGAGAAGTTCGCCGACATCGGCTTCCCCGCCGGACTGCCGAAGGTCATGACGGTTCCACTCGGCCCGTGGATCACGCCGGCATGGACTGGGAAGTACCGGCTCCGCACCAACCTGCAAATCCACTGGGATCAACTGTTCGTCGGCGCGGACGAGGAAATCGCCACCTCCACGGAATTGAAACCGTCGTCCGTCGTGTTGTCGCACCCCGGCTTCGTGCAAGAGATTTCGACGAACGGCCGGCCACCGCAAGCCTACGATCCGCTGAAGTTCGAAAGCGTGGCCGTGACGAACTGGAAGGGGCACCTCACAAAACTCGGCGACGTGACGGAACTCTTCGCGCAGATCGACGACCGCTTCGCCCTGTGCGGCCCCGGCGACGAAGTGCTCGTCGAATTCGACTCCGCGAACTTGCCCCCGCTCAAACCGGGATGGGTGCGTTCGTTCGTCCTGCGAACGCACGGGTACTGCAAAGACACGGCCCCGACGACGCAGAGCGGCGGCGATGTCAACCCGATACCCTTCCGGGGAATGAAGACGTACCCGAGCAAAGAAGCGGGGCCGAAGTCCCACGCCGAGGACATGCGATTCTGGCACACCCGCCCCGCGGGCGGCGGGCGCTGAATCAGCGCGTCGCCATCCGGTAGACATGGGCCTCGGCCTTGCCGATGTCGCCGGTCAGCTTGCCATCGACTACCTTCAACCCGCCCGGGCGATCGCGGAAGACCGGCTGCGGCTCGCTCACGAAACCCTTGGGCAAAGCGATCGAGACCGGCTTCGAGTCTTTCTCCGACAGGTTGACGACCACGATCAAGGCTTCGGTTCCCGCGTTCCACACCGCCGCGGTGATATCCCCTTCGGCGGTCAGTTTGGCCCGCTTGGCGTCGAGCAGGTAGGGGGCGAGCGTCTTCAGTTCCGCCGCCATCGCTCCGCACTCGGCCCAGAGGTCTTTGCTGTCGGGCAGGTACCACTCCTCCCACGCGGGTTCCCCCTCGGCCTTCTTTTTCGCCCGCACGGCCGGGGAATCGACCATGTGGTAGATCGACCACGGCATCACGCCCTTGGCCCCGTTGACGAGCCCGACGTAGCAGAGGTTCCGATATTCGGCCGGGGTCGGCACCCGGCCGCCGGGCCAGGCGAAGGTCTGCGGCAAGATCCAGTACGGGCGGTTGGCTTTCGCCGCCAACCCGGCGACGAGTGCCATTTGGGTCTCGGTGGCCTTCAAGCTCGGGTCGGCCGCTTTCGGGTTGGCGACCGGGTACATTTCCCAGCCGACGAAGTCCGAGCAGTCGAAGAACGCCGCGGACGGCATCAGCACATCCCGGCTCTGCGTGCCGAGCGGGATATACGTCAGCCGGTGGGGGACGATCCCCTTCACCAACTTGTTCATTTTGGTCAGGTGTTCGGCGTCGCTGAGCGTGTTGGCGTCGTCGAAGAGCGTCCACGCGATGATCGCCGGGTGATCCTTGAACTTCTTGACGCGTTCCAGTTTGGCTTCCGTTTCGGTGTGGCCGGCGACGATCCACAGGCCCAGTTCGGTCGCTTTGTCCAAGAAGCGGGTATCGTCGTCCCACGGCCCTTGGATGTGAACGACCGTGCCGCCGATCTTGCCGATTTGCTCGACGCACTTCAGCCGCATGTCGCCGGTGTGCCCCGTGGAGATGTAGAACCCGTACGGCATCACGGGCTTGCCGTCGACCAGCAGCGCACCGTCTTTCCGGAGGGACGAGGTCATCGGCTTCGGCTCGGCGGCGAGCACCGGCCCCGCCGACAGCGCCAGCCCGAGCAACGCCGCCATTCGAATCGACATGGAGAGTCTCCGCGGAAGGGGATCAGTTCCATCGTTGATACGCGTCACGGGCGGTTCATCCATCTTTCCGCGGCAGGAGCACTCGTTCAACTCAATCGGAATCCGCGCGAATCACCCGGCGGAATTCTCGCCGGAAGTACCAGTCCAGTGCCCAAGGCGCGAAGCGATTGGCGAGGACGAGCACTTTCCCGATCGCCGTCAGGGTCAGCTCGGCTTTGTCTTTTTCGATGGCCCGGCACATCGCTTGGGCGACCGCGTCTGCGGGCATCCGTTTGTTGGCCCGCGGGGTGCCGGCGCCGCGTTCGACCATGTTCTCTTGGAACGCCGTCTCGGTCGGGCCGGGGTTCACCACGAGCACGCCGATGCCGACCTTCGACAGTTCCGCGCGGAGCGCGTCGCTCAGGCCTTGCACCGCGAACTTGCTGGCGCAATACTCCGAGTAGTGCGGATAGCCGCGCCGGCCGAAGATCGACGACACGTTGACGATGAGCGGCTGGACACCTGTCTGCAAATGCGGGAGGCACACCCGCGTGAGTTCTGCGAGCGCGAAGAAATTCACTTCCATCACGCGGCGGAGGGTGTCCGGGTGGGTGGCGCCGTAGAGTCCGGTGGCGCCGATGCCTGCGTTGTTCACGAGGATGTCGAGCCCGCCGAAGCGCTCGATGGCGGTTCGCAGCAACGCTTCGCGATCCGCGGGTACGGTCACATCCCCGGCGATTGTGACGATGCCGGCCGATTCCAATTCCTTCAATGCCTCCGCGTTGCGGGCCGTGGCGAGCACTCGGGCGCCGCGCTTCGCCGCTGCGAGGGCGAAGGCGCGGCCGATGCCCTGCGACGCCCCCGTCACCAGAATCCGCTTGCCCGCCAGAGTCCGCGTCGCCATGCCCGTCCCCGTTCGAGTGCCTGCGGAATAACATACGGGGATGATGCGGTTCACGAACGCGACCTTGATCCTGCCGGATTGCTTGCTGCCCGATGCCGGCTTCGCCATCGACGCGGGGCGGTTCGTCGAGATCGGTGAATCCCGCGGAGGGGTCGATCTCGGCGGGGCCTACGTTTCGGCGGGGTTCGTCGAATTGCACGTCCACGGCGGTGACGGCGCCGATTTCATGGATGGAACGCCGGAGGCGTTCCAAGCCGTTTGCCGCTGCCACGCCCGCCACGGCACCACGAGCTTAACGCCGACGAGCACGGTGGCCACGCGGGCCGATTACCAGCGTTTCCTCGAATTCTGCGCGCACTTCGAGACGCACCCCACCGGCGGGGCGCGGTCGCTCGGCGGGCATTTGTACGGGCCGTACTTCCACCCCGAGGCCAAGGGTTGCCACCCGGACGCGGACTTCCTGACGCCCGACCCGGAGCAGGATGATCGGATGCTCGCCTTCGCCGGACGCGGCTTGACGACGTTGACCATCGCCCCCGAGACGCCCGGCACCGAGCGCTTGGCGAAGGCGGCCCGCGAGCGCGGCTTGCTCGTCACGGCCGGGCACTCGTTTTGTACCTTCCCGCAGATGGAGGCGGCCGTGGGCTGGGGGGTGCGCCACGTCGATCACCTGTTCTGCGCGATGTCCGACCGGGCTAGATTGCGGCCGGGCCAGGCCTACCCGATGCGGGCCGGGGTGATGGAAGCGACGCTCTACTTCGACGAACTGACGACGGAGGTGATCGCCGACGGCGGCCACCTGTCGCCCGAGTTGCTGCGGTTGGCATTCAAGATCAAAGGCCCGGATCGCTTGGCCCTCGTCACCGATTCGATGCGGGCCGTCGATTGCCCCGACGGCGAATACTGGTTCGGCCCAACCGGCACCGGGGAATTGATCCGGCGGCAAGGGAACGTCGGCGTGACGCGCGACGGCGCCGGCCTCGCCTCCGGGGTGATGGGGATGGATCACGGCGTACGCACGATGCTCGCCGCGACGGGGGCGCCGCTGCCGGAGGTGTTCCGCATGGCGACGCTGACACCGGCGACCATCCTCGGTCGGCACGACGACATCGGCAGCGTGGCGGTCGGCAAACTCGCGGACTTCGTGGTTTGGAACGCCGACCTCACCATCCGTGAAGTATTCCTCGCCGGGGAAAGGATCGCACCGTGATCGACTACGCCGGGGCCGTTCAATTGCACGTCGGCGGGCGCTGGGAGGAAGCGGATGCGGCCTACCGCGCGCTTTTGGAAGTCGATCCGAATCAACCCGTCGTCTGGCAGAACCTCGGCCGGTTGCTGCTGGAAAACGGGCATTTCCCCGATGCGATGGACGCGTTGGAACAGGCGCTGGAGCTCGAACCGCAGTCGGTGGAACTCGCGCTGCTGAGCGGCCGGGTTTGGATCGAACTCGGCGACTTCCCCGAGGCGGCGAAGTGGTTCCAACGCGCGTTGCGGCTCGATGCCGACAACGCCGACGCCCGCTGTCAACTCGGTGTCATCATTCTCGAAGTCGGCGACCCGGAGAAAGCCGAACTGCAATTCCGCGAGTTGCTGGCGGCGACCCCGGGGCACGTCGGCGCGCGGCACGGGCTGGCCCGTGCGCTGCTGGATCAAGGGGATGCCGAAGGGGCGGTGCGGGAACACCGCGCGGCCATCGCGGTTCAACCGAACGCGGCCGCGCTGCACGCCGCGCTCGGGCAGACGCTGTCGAACGCGGGCGATCTGGCCGGGGCGGTCGAGAGTTTCCGCGCGGCGCTGGCGTTGAATCCGAAGTACGTCCCCGCGCTCGGCGGCTTGGCGACGACGCTGCGGGGCAAACTGAGCGACGACGAACTCGAACCGATGGAGCGCTTGCTGACCGCGGAGGGGCTGACCCCCGACCGGCGCTCCGTACTCCATTACGGGCTGGGCCAAGTGTACGACGGCCGCGGCGACTACGCCCGCGCCGCGGTGCACGTGCGGGAGGCCAACCGCCAGCGCACCCGCGCCGAAGCGCACCGCGACGACGTGTACGATCCGGCCGAGTACCGCCGGTATATCGATGCGCTCATCGCCCAGTTCACCCCGGCCTATTTCAAACGAACCAAGGTCTACGGCTCCGAGAGCCGCCGGCCGATCTTCATCGTCGGGATGCCGCGCTCGGGCACGACCCTCGTGGAGCAGGTGCTCGCCAGCCACCCCGCCGTGTTCGGCGCCGGCGAGCGGCGCTTCGTCAACCTCGGCTTTTCCGCCCTCCCCAGCGCCACCGGTTTGAACAAGTCCCCGGCCCAGTGTCTGCCGATTGTCAGCGGCGGAATTGTCCGACGGATCGCCGACTGGCACCTCGAGCAATTGGCGAAGGTCGATGGCGAGCGGGCGCATGTGGCGGACAAAATGCCCGACAACTATTCCCTGCTCGGCTGGATCGCCACGCTCTTTCCGAACGCGACGATCCTGCACTGCACGCGGGACGTGCGCGATGTGGCCGTGTCGTGCTGGGTCACCAATTTCAGCCAAATCCGCTGGGCCAACGACCTCGGCCACCTCGCCGAGCGCGTCAACGAGTACCGGCGCATCATGCGGCACTACCGCAAGGTACTCCCGGTGCCGGTGCTGGAGGTGCCTTACGAGCGGATGGTCGCGGATCTGGAAGGCATGACCCGCACTGTGCTCGATTTCGCGAAGTTGGACTGGGACGCGAACTGCTTGAACTTCCACGCGACGGAGCGCTTGGTGAAGACGGCCAGCGTGGCGCAGGTGCGCCAGCCCATTTACAAGAAGAGCGTCGAGCGGTGGAAGCGGTACGAAGCGGCGCTGGCGCCGTTCTTGAAGGGGTTGCGGGACGGCTGAGCGGCTATTTCCCGCGCAGGTTGTCTTCGATGGCGGTGATGAGGTCCTGCGTCTTGCTCGGGTTCCCCTGCCAGAGGACGGCGCCGCGCGAATCGAGCAGGACGACCGTCGGGAAGCGGTCCACGCCGAATCGCTTGAGGAGTTGGCCGGGACGCTGACCCGGTTCGACGTAGATCGGGTAGTTCAACGCGTGCTTGGATCGGTACTTCTCGGCGAACACTTGGCGGGTCTTGAGCGCTTCGTCGTCGCAGGTGATGCCGATCACATCCAAGCCGCGGGCGGCGTACTTCTCTTGGATCGCCGTCAGCACCGGGATCACTTTCACGCACGGCAAGCAACTCGTGGTCATGAAATCGACCAGCAGCAGCCCGCCGGGTTGGCCGGTCGGGAAGGTGCGCGTGCGGCCTTGGGTGTCGACGACTTGGAACGCGTCGGCGGTTTCGTTCCGGCGCGTCTCGTTGCGCGGCAACGGCACCGTGCTACCCGTGCGCGGGATGGTCGCGGCGGGCGCCCGCCAATCGGGCGTGGGGCCGATCGTCGATAGCTCGGGGCGGATCGGCCGGACGGGGTGGTCGAGCGGAACCAAGCCGCCGTCGCGCGGGAGATCGTCCGCGGCCGCCGGGAAGACGCGCGATTCGTTTTCGAGCGGCACCGGCGCCGGCAAGTCGCCGCGCGATTGCAGGTTGGGCGCCGGCAGCGGATCGAGGCCGGGCGGGATCACCGCGGGCGGGCCGGCATCGATTTTGGGTGTTTTCTCGGGGGCCGGCTTCGCCGGTTCGGTAACGTCGCCCTCGATCAGCGGGATGCGGATGCGGGCGTTCGGAGCCTTCGTGATGACCCGGCCGACGAGGGAACGTTCGCCGTCCTTGGCTCGGGCCGTCAGCGTGTAGGATGCCCCCGGTTTCAAGTTGGTCAGCAAGAAGGAGCCGTCGGGTAGCGTGAGCACACCGACCGGATCGCCGGCGCTGCCTTCGGTCGGCTGGACTTGGACGTAAACCTTCCCGGCCTTGCGGCCTTCGGGATCTTCCACGAACCCGGCGAGCAAACCGCGCGACTCGGCTTTGAGATCGAACGAGGGATCGTTCGGGTGCAGCCAAGTGCTCGACGGCGGCGTCTTGTCTTTATCCCAAGCGGCGCCGGGTTGCTGGAGCCAATGCGGGCCGACGGGGTCTTTGGGCCGCGACGTACTTTCGCCGGGCGGGAGCACCGGAGCGCCACCGCCGGAATCGTTGGACTTCTTCTCGAAGAGTTTGCACCCCGCGAAGAGAAGCACCGCCATCGGAAGCAGCAGCCCCCATCGTCGCATGGAATCCCCCGTGAGTACCCGGAAGCATTCCCACAT
Source organism: Fimbriiglobus sp. (assembly GCA_031415915.1). Classification (GTDB taxonomy): domain Bacteria; phylum Planctomycetota; class Planctomycetia; order Gemmatales; family Gemmataceae; genus JALHQU01. Next base: position 10,106 of record JANOSQ010000206.1, read on the forward strand.
CGCTTGAATGAATCAAGTCGGATTTGCGGCATTGCCCCCCGCGCCGGGCGGAATGGCCGGCGCAACGGGGTCAAATGGCGGGACGCGGCGAAGCTGCGGAATCCGGAGAAGGGGAAAGGTTTGGCCAAACCCCTCATTTCGCCGTCCAGCGGGTCTCCTTTTTCACCGCGAACATTTGGACGTGCTCGCGGAGGTCGTCGGTCGCCCCCGGACTCAGGCTGAAGCGCACTTCCTTCGGAGTTTCCTCCACGATCTTCGCTTCGACGGCGTCTTTGCCGCTGCCGGACCACGAGAAGATGAGCAGCACGTGGGTTTTGAAATCGACCGCGTCCAAGGTTTTCTTCCGGGTGGTCGCGTCGCCGACGAGTTTGGTCAGGTCGGTGTCGCTCGAAATCGGGTTCGGTTCGTTCCACTTCCCGGCCTTGGTCGCGACCTTGTCCGTTTTGTCCAACGGGATGGGGTAAGCGATCTCGGTCTGGGATTTGGGCGGTGCTTTCTCTTGGGCGTGGGCCAAGCCGAGCGCGGAACCGACGAGCAGCAGGGCGAGGGTGCGGGTCATGGTGGAACTCCGGACGGGGGAAGGGAACCCGATTCAGCGTAGCAGACGGCGTTCCAATCCGAACAGCCGCGGCGGAGCGCTGCGACCGCCGGGGATCGGAATCTCCACGAAGTCGAACTCGCCGGCCGGCATCCCCCGCAGGAGTTCTTCGACTGCCGCGGCTTCTTCGCCGCCGCCGGAGTGGCCGACGTAAGCCAACGCGGTCACGATGCCGCCCGGTCGGAGGCGTTCCGCCGCGGTACGGATGGCCCGGAGGCTGGAATCGGCGGTCGTGGTGATGGTGCGATCGCTCGCCGGGAGGTAACCGAGGTTGAACATCGCGGCGGCGAATTCCCCGCTTTCTCCCCCTCTCCGTTTCGGAGAGGGGGCCGGGGGGTGAGGTCTCCCCGCGTGAAAATGAAGGTCGCTCACATCTTCAAGCCAGACCTCACCCCCTAGCCCCCTCTCCGAAACCGAGAGGGGGGACAAATCCAATTCCGCGTGATCCCGGAGCCTCAATTCGACCCACGTCACGCCGTGCTTCGCCAGTAGCGCCGCGGTTCGCTCGATGGCCAGCGGTTGAATGTCCCAAGCGAGGACGCGCCCCGTCGGGCCGACGCACCCCGCCAGAAAGAGCGTGTCGTGCCCGTTGCCGGCGGTGCCGTCGAACGCGGTATCGCCCGGACGGAGGTGGGGCCGGACGAGGTCGTGGACGATTTCGGTCACGCTGAGGTGCATGGAAAGCGCCCGCTCACATCGGGATCGAGACTGCCCGTTCCCGCGAGCCGGTCGGCCCATTGCGCCGCGAAGAACGGGGCGAGCAACGAACCCTTCGATCCCAGCCCGTTGAAAACCCCGAGGGGCGAACCCGGCAGGAAGCCGAGCGCGGGCTTCTGCCCCGCGAGAATCGGCCGCACCGCCGCTTGTTGGGCGACGATCTCGAACTCGCGATTCAACAGCCCCCGCAAACCCGTTTCCAACTCGGTTCGCCCTCCGGCGGTCGTTGTATTTGTCGGGTCGTGCCAAGAGTACGTCGCGCCGAATCGCCACAATCCTTGCGAATGCGGCGCGAGCCAGTGCCCGTCGTTGACCACGCGATTTTCGTCGAAGTCGCCGATCCGCACCGTGAGGATTTCCCCCTTGGCCGCGCGGAAGGGGAGTTCGGCCGTGTGCGGATTCGCCGCCGCCGCGAAGCCTTGGCAGAGGATCAGATGCTTCGCCCGCAAGCCCGATCGCGGCAGGGTCACTCCGTCCGCTGACACTTCGATGTCATCGGACGCGACCTCGGCTTCCACGAATTGGCCGTCGCGCTCGAATACCCCCCGCGAGGCATCGAGGTAAGCCGGCACATCGAGCTGCGCGCCGCTCGGCATCTCGAAGCCGAGCGGCGGCGCGTGGAACCAACGCGCGTTCAACGGGGGTTCCGGTTCGCGGACGAGCTCCCCGAACTCGACTCGTCGATTCGCGAAGATCGAACGCTCCTTGTCATTGCGGAGGAGCCGGACGATGGAACGCGGATGGTAGAAGGATCGCCCCGTCTCGGCTTCGACACCCCGGTAGAACTCGGTCGCGCACGGGAAGAGTTCATCGTGGCGCCACGTCTTCGTCAGTCGCTTCCCCGTGATCTGCGTCATCAACCCCGCCGCGACGCGGGACGCGGTGACCGCTTCCGCGCGATCCACCACCATCATGCTCAGCCCGCGCCGGCGCAGCGCCCACGCCAAGGTCGTCCCGGCGAGACCGCCGCCGACGACGATCACAGAAACTTGATGCACAGCACACCGCCGATGACGAGCAGCGCCCCGCCCACTTTGCCGAACGAGATCGATTTCTCTTCGAGGCCCATCAGCGCGAAGTGGTCGAGCAGCAGCGAGCAGAGCAGTTGCCCACCGACGACGAGGGCGATGAACGCGGCGGCGCCGAGTTCGCGCACGAGCGTCGCCCCGGCCAGCACGATGAGCGCCCCCAGCGGCCCGCCGATCCAGTTCCACCACTGGGTGCCCTTGAACGCTTCCATCGTCGGCAGCGCCGGGCGCAGGATCAGCAGGGCGAAACTCGCGGTCAGGATGGTTCCGCAAATGGAGAAGAACGCGACCCAGAGCGGCTCGCCGAGGTTCTGGCGGAACTTGCTGTTGGCCGCGGCTTGCAACGCGATGCAGGACCCCGCCCCGGCCGCGAGCAGCATGAAAACGACGTGGTTCATGCGGTCTGTTGTATACGCCGCGGAATCGGTCAGCATCGCGGGCGGGCCGTTACGGGGTCGCTGCGCTGACAGCGCTCGGATTCAGCACCGTGATTCCGGGGAACCGGACGAAGTCGTTGACGTTGAAGGTGAGGATGTGCGCCAGGCCGTGGGTTCGCATCGCCGCGACCATCCGGGCGTCGTGAGCGACCTTGCCTTTGCAATCGTAAGCGAGCACCAGCGACCGCCATTCGGAGAAAAGGGCGGGGGTATCGTTGAGGAGCGGGAAGAAGGACAAATGCTTCGCCACTTCCTGATCAACCTCGGCTGTGCTCAAACCGAGGCCGTTATTGGCGATCGGCCGAGTGCCGACAGTCCAGAATTCGTAGAAACATTGCGGCACCGTTCGGAGTGTATGGCCCCGGAGTCGCAGGGCGCTCACCGCAGCCAAAGCGATGGCGTGCTGGCCGGAGGTCTTCTCGACAATGCGGAGCAGGATGTTCGCGTCGGGAACGACAATCATTCTCCGCATCCCTCGTAGATGCTCTCGCGGCTCACGTCGGCTTCAAACCCGGGCGGGTAGCGATGAGCGCGGGCCTCGGCCCGGGCGACCATCTCGTCCAAACCTTTCTTCCACTCGTCGTAGGGCAAATCGACCGGTTCCGTCGTCGTGGGAAGCGCGACGGCCGGGAGCGGTTCGCACGCCGCACCTTCCAATGCCGGCATTGCCAGCGACTCTACGGTCGTGTGCAGCGCCGCCGCCCGGCGGGTGAGCCGTCGGTACGTCTCTTCGGGAATGTCGATGGTCGGCACGGGCGAACCCTCAGATCGATTTCACCGGACGCGAGCGCTCCCGGCATACGCGAACACCCAATAATTGTAACACCAAGCCCGTCGTGGTGGGTGCGACAAAGTTTTCTGGCAGCCTTTGTCGGCCGTTTTCCGGCCTGAAAGGTCGGATCTGATCAGCCCAAACCGTAGCCGCTTCCGGCGGAGGCTTGGGTTATGGAGACGAGCCGAACGCGGGCGGTGGGAATGCTCTTCGATGGGCTTCGGAGGGCGATCGTGATGAGGTGGGGCCGTGACGGGATTCTTCGCAAATCAGATTGGTGCGGTCGGCTGCACATTAAACCGCACCGAGTCGAACAGGGTGAACTCCCAACCCTGACCATTGCTGCAATATGTGAAATCAGGGGCGAATTCAGTTTCCTGACTGCCACACACTACCTCATGGAATTCGACTTCAAACTGCTGGTCAATGGAATACGGTGTGCCCGACTCCGCGAATTCCAGCCCCCGCGCAATCTTTTTCGCGATGCGGTAAATTCTTGCGTATTCGATGTCGAGAAGCACTTGGTTTCCCGCTACTTCCAACGAGCCAAACATACGGTCTTCAAGGCCTCGATTGCGATTCATCGACCTCGACATCGAGCCGTCAAACAGTGACTCAGACTCAGCCGTGTGGCAAAGTAGGCCGACAATTATAAGCCGGAAATACTCTTCGTCGAGTGAGAAACCACGATTGCAATCGGGACACGCGGGAATCGTGAGCAAATCGGCTGGGTATGGTGAACGGATTAGACACTTTGGCGGAACGTGATCCCTTGTGCGTCCCTCAGAACAACCGCAGTAGACGCAAATCACTCCTATTCCCTCTGTCAACGAACGGTTCAGGGCGAGCGCCACGAGAATTGAATGACTCGCCGGCCACTGCCTCAATTTGTTAAGCTCGCGCCAGTTCTCGCGCCATCGATCGCGCGACTAAAATCTGCACGCCACCACGCAACTCGGCGATACAGCGAACCTCGCTGCCCGGTGGGAATTCCCACTCTTCGATATCCGGATCGTAGTCGTCCGTAGCTTGCACGCGCACGACATCCGGTGCCACGAAAAGCCCCGTCGTCGGCCGCAAGACATCCGTGCCCTCGTTGAGCAGGGGGATGTGGAGTGTTGTGAGGTTAGTAGACAAACCCGTCTCCTCCGATGTGGATCACTTCGCCCGTGATGTCGTCGAGGACGGCGGATCGCAGGGTGAGCCGTCGGTAGGTCACTTCGGGAATGTCGATGGTCGGCACGGGCGAACCCTCAGATCGATTTCACCGGACGCGCAGCGCTCCCGGCATTGTAACACCGAGCCCGTCGAGGGGGTACGACAACGGATTCTTGGAGTTTGCTCAAGTGGGACCAATTTCGCAGCCCGACTCGCGATGAATGTCCCGCCCTGTTTCTTCGGCCTGTAAGGCCGATTCTGTCAGCCCGGGCCGGAGTCTTCGGAGGCCCGGGTACCAGGTCTTTCTCTCTCGTGAACCCAGGTCTCCGTTGGCTTCGCCAACTCCGACCTGGGCTGACAGAACCGGCCTTACAGGCCGAAGAGTCAAGGCATGACATTCATTCATTGCTACTCGCTCCACTCCGTAAACCTCCGAGAATCGTTGCTACACCCCGTCGAGGTCGATGTCGTGTCCTCGCCGAGAGTCAATCACACGCCAGCGTGCTTTCTCCGCGGGAGGCACTTTTCACCCTCGCCGTAAGCCTTAGGGGCGCTTGGTCATTCCGGAAAGTTGTGTGCTTTCCGGCCAGGACGCTGCTTTCCAACGGAGGGTGGGTGGGTAGACGTCGGAAAGCAGAATCGGCCTCAGCGAGCCAGGGCGGCCCAGACCTTCACCGCATCGGCGTGCGCGGCGACATCGTGCACGCGGAGAATCTGCGCCGCCCCTCGGGCCACCGCGAAGCAGGCGACGGCGAGCGAACCGGCCGAGCGATCCTCCCGCGGCTTGCCGGTGAGTTGGCCGAGGAACCCTTTCCGCGAGACGCCCAAACAAACCGGCGAGCCGAACTCCTGCAAGCGGAAGAGTTCGCGCAACTGCAGGAGGGTGTGATCCAGCGTCTTGCCGAAGCCGATGCCGGGATCGAGTGCGATGGCGTCCCGACGGATTCCCGCGGCGGTCAGCGTGCGAATGCGCTCCGTGAAGTAGTCCAGCACCTCTTGCACGACATCGCCGTACTCTGGGTCCACCTGCATCGTCCGCGGATCGCCGCGCATGTGCATGACCACGACGCCGCAGCCGAACGCGGCGACGACATCCACCATCGCGGTGTCGCGCAGGCCGGCGACATCGTTGACGATGGTGGCGCCGACGTCCAAGCAGGCCCGCGCGACTTCCGCTTTGCTCGTGTCGATGGAAATGGGGCACGCCGTCCGCTTCGCCAATCGCTCGACCACCGAGACCACGCGGCGCAGCTCTTCGTCCAACGGCACCGCTTCGGCGCCGGGCCGGGTCGATTCGCCGCCGATGTCCAAAATATCTGCGCCGTCGGCGACCAATTGCAGCGCGTGCGCCACTGCGACATCGGGGGCGGCAAATCGGCCGCCGTCGGAAAAGCTGTTGGGCGTGACGTTGACGATGCCCATGACCAGCGGGCGCGGGATGTGCCAAATGAAGGGGGGCATGGTCGGCTCTACTTCGGCGGCAGTTCCCAGTTGCGCTCCATCATATTCACGATCTGTTTCGCCAGCCTCTTCGTCGCCATCTGATCGGCGGTCACCGTCGATTCGCCCAGCTCCGGCAGCGCCCGGCCGACGGCGGTCACCCGCACCGGCACCGGCTTCGGATCGGCGATCACCGGCGGCCCTTTTTCGACGCTCGGATCGAACGCGTCGGCGGCCGGGCGTTCGGGGGCCTTGCGGTTCGTGAGGATTTCGCTGGTTCGCAGATCGCGCCAGACGACTTCGACCGAG
>JANOSQ010000207.1:0-2156 GCA_031415915.1 Fimbriiglobus sp.
ATGCACCCGCTCAGGAACTCCAGCGCGTTCCGCTTTTGAAGCCGCAGCGTCCCGACCACCGTCAGGATCCGCTCCACGAAGCGGCACCCCGCTCGGCTCGCGCAGCCGAACGATTTCTTCCGCCACAGCACCGCCCGGCGCTGCACCCGCTGGGGGCGGCAGGACCGAAACTTTGCACGGGGTGAACGGTTACGAATAACCCATCGTCCAAGGTGAACACTTTCCTCTCGGGCACCTCCCAAACTTCCAAACAATCGAGGAGCGTCGCCACGTCGGTGAGGTCGCCGAGGCGGCGCTCGTTCCACGCTTTGGGTTCTTCGTCGAAATACAAGGCCATCATGTCGGCGCTGTCCCACGCTTGCCGGCAGGCGGTATTGGTCATCATGGTGAATCTCCACGGGTCGAACCGACGTGCGGGATAAGATTCGGCAGTTTCTGTGCCAACGCTCGGGGAACTGCTTCAAGAAACCGGAGGTCGGCGGATCAGCGCCAACTTTTGCCGGCGCGTCAATCGTTTGATCGACGCTTCGCGCTTCAAGGCGTCGCTCCGAGTCCCTCGGGATTCGGAATAAGCCAACGCCGTGGGCAACCGGCTCCGGGTATACCGCGAGGCCGTGCCGGAATTGTGCTGCTGACAGCGGCGGGGCAAATCGACCGTGATGCCCGTGTAAAGCGAACCGTCGCTGCACCGTAGGATATACACCGCCCACGTAGCCATTCTTACGCCGCCCGACGGGTGGGAAGCGGTTCGCCCAACAGCAGGTAACCGAAGGCGAGGGCGATGCCGAACCAGTAGACGGGGAACAAGCGAAAGAAGCGCCGTTGCCAGAAGGTGGTATTGGATTGGCCCGATTCCAAGCTCTTGGGAATGACGAAACCGCTGATCATGAAGAAGACCAGGATGCCCGCTTGGCCGAGGACGATGTTCGTGACCGAGAATTGCACGTACTCGGGGAAGCAGAGCCGGAAGCCGTGTTCGAGCAGGATCAACAGCGCCGCGGAGCCGCGGGCCACGTCGAGAAAGTCGAGTCGCTTCGGGTCGAACTTCAACGAGGTCATCGGAGTTGTCCGGCGGGGGCGAGTGTCGCGACTCGTTCCTTTTCGGGCAACGCATGGCCCCAATCAAGGAACTGGGCGCTCTTCGTGTGTCCTTTCTCGCCGCGCAGCCGGAATAATCGGCAGAGTCACTCGACGACGATCTTCACGAGCACTTTCTTGGCCCGGCGACCGTCGAATTCGCCTTGCAAGATTTGCTTTCAAGGGCCGAAGTCGGCCGTGATAACCGCGACCACTTCCCGCCCGATGATTTACCGCTCCAGTTCGATTCGGGGGGAGCTGGCAACAACCTCCAAGAATCGTTGCTGCACCCCTTCCGCACTTGGCCTCGCCGACGGCATTCGGTTTGCCGTAAGATACCCGAACTACCACGCAGCACGGCACCGAGGATCGCATGGGCGAACGCTACATCTTCAACATCCGCAACCTGACGAAGCACTACGGGAAAAAGGAGATCCTCAAGGAAGTGAACCTCTCGTTCTACCCGGGGGCCAAGATCGGCGTGCTCGGCAGCAATGGCTCCGGCAAGTCGACGCTGCTCCGCATCATGGCGGGCGAAGACAAGGAGTTTATGGGCGAAGCGTGGCCCGAAGCCGGCGCCAGCATCGGCTACGTGCCGCAGGAACCGCACTTGGAGGCGGGGACGACCGTTCTCCAGAACATCGAAGCCGCGGTCGCCCCGACGCGGGCATTGATCGCGCGGATGGACGAACTCGCCGAGACGATGGCCACCTGCTCCGAGGACGAGTGCGAGAAGATCTCGAACGAGATGGCCCGCGTGCAAGATCGGATCGACGCGACCGACGCGTACAACCTCGACCGCCAACTCGAATTGGCGATGGACTCGATGCAACTTCCGCCGCCCGATGCACTCGTGGATCGGTTGAGCGGCGGCGAGAAGCGCCGCGTGTTCCTGTGCAAGACGCTGCTTCAGAACCACGACTTGCTGCTGCTCGACGAACCGACAAACCACTAGGATGCCGAGAGCGTTTACTGGCTCGAGCGCCACCTGATGCAGTACAAGGGGGCCGTGGTCGCCGTGACCCACGACCGTTACTTCTTGGACAACGTCGCCCAATACATCTTGGAACTCCACAGCG
>JANOSQ010000208.1:0-8462 GCA_031415915.1 Fimbriiglobus sp.
CCACGGCGTCCCCCTTCGGCTGGCACGACACGAACGGCGCCGCCGGGGCCGAGTTCACCGATACCCGCGGCAACAACGTCGACGCCCACCTCGACCGCGTCAACGACAACATCCCCGACGGCGTCCGGCCGGACGGCGGCGCGGGCCTCGATTTCAGCGGCTTCACGTTCAACCCGACCGAAGCGCCGACCTCGGTCACCAACTCGCTGATCTCGCAGCTCAACCTCTTCTACGCGATCAATTACATCCACGATGTCTCGTACCACTACGGCTTCACCGAAGTGGCGGGCAACTTCCAAGTGAACAACTACGGCCGCGGCGGCCTCGGCAACGACGCCGTGCAGGGCGACGCCCTCGACGGCGGCGGCACCAACAACGCCAACTTCGCGACGCCCCCCGACGGGATCTCCCCGCGGATGCAGCAGTACATTTGGACGCCGGCGAACCCCGACCGCGACAGCTCCCTCGACAACACCGTCGTCTTCCACGAATTCGGCCACGGCATCTCGAACCGCCTCACGGGTGGCCCGGCCAACTCCAACGCCCTCAACGCCACGCAATCCGGGGGCATGGGCGAAGGTTGGAGCGATTTCTACGCCATCGCGCTGACGCAGGAAGCCGGCCACAACCGGAACGGCGCCTACGGCCTCGCCACTTACGTCTTCAACCAACCGGTCGGCGGCACCGGCCTGCGCGACTACCCGTACAGCTACAACATGGGCATCAACCCGCTGACGTTCGACGAGTATGGCACCTCGGGCACCACGTCTTACGGCCAAGGCCGCTCGACCCAAGTGCACAACACCGGCCAGCTCTGGGCCTCCGCCCTCTGGGACATGACCATCCTGCTGACCGAGAAGTACGGCTTCGACGCCGACCTGAGCACGGGTTGGTCGGCCGGCGGCGGCCCCGCCTCCGCGGGCAACAAACTCGCGCTGCGGCTCGTCACGGAAGGCTTGAAGCTCCAGCCCGCGCTGCCGACGTTCATCCAGGCCCGCGATGCGATCCTCGCCGCCGACATCGCCCTCAACGGCGGCCGCGACCAAGCCGAAATCTGGATCGCCTTCGCCCGCCGCGGTCTGGGCTACCAAGCCTCCACCACCGGTCCCAACTCGACCGTCCTGATCATCGACTTCGGCGTCCCCTCGGGAATTTCGATCCAACCGACCGCGGTCGTCACCGAAGGCGACAGCGGAACCACGGATGTCACCTTCACCGTCACGCTCAGCGCCGCCAACGGCCGCAACGTCACGGTGAATTATGCCACGTCCGGTCTCACCGCCACCGTCGCCGACAGCGATTACGAACCCGTCAGCGGCACCCTGACCTTCACTCCCGGCCAGACCACGCGGACCTTCACGGTGACGGTGAACGGCGACACGCGCTTCGAACTCGACGAAACCTTCCGCATCACGCTCTCGGCGCCCGTCAACGGCTATTTCGTCACCGGCGACAACCTCTCGACGGCCACGATCCTCAACGACGACGCCCCGCCCATCATCGGCGCCAGTGGCGGCAGCGTGGTCGAAGGGAACGCCGGCACCCGCACCGTCACCTTCACCGTCTCGCTCAACACCGCCAGCGGCTTGCCCGCCACGGTGAACTACACCACGGCCAACGGGAGCGCCACCGCCGGCAGCGACTATACCGCGACCAGTGGATCGCTGACCTTCAACCCCGGCCAAACCACCCGCACGGTCAGCGTCTCCGTCTCCGGGGATACCTTGTTCGAACTCGACGAGACCATCGTCCTGCAACTCTCCGGGCCGGGCAACGCCACCATCGGCACCTCCTCGGCCGTCGCCACGATCCTCAACGACGACCTCCCGCCGAGCTTCGCCGTCACCGGCGGGTCGATCGCGGAAGGGGACTCGGGGACGCAGTCGATCACGTTCACCGTGTCGCTCAACGTGGCCAGCGGGTTGGCCGCGACCGTCGATTTCGCCACCGTCGACGGCATCGCCCTCGCCGGCAGCGACTACGTCGTCGGCGCGAGCGGCACCCTGACTTTCAACCCCGGCACCACGACGCAGACCGTCACCGTCACCGTGACCAGCGATATGCTGTTCGAACTCGATGAAGTGTTCTCGTTGCAGTTGTCGAACCCGACCTTCGCCACGATTACCACCGTGTCCGCAACCGGGACGATCACCAACGACGACTTGGCCCCGCTCGTGGGGGTCGTCGGGGGTTCGGTGCTCGAAGGGAACGCCGGCAGCGCGCCCTTGGCGTTCACCCTCGTGCTGAGCGCGGTCGCCGGCACCGCCGTCAGCGTCGATTACACGACGCTCCCCGGCACCGCGCTGATCTTATCCGACTACTTGGGCCAGTCCGGCACCGTGACCTTCGCCGCGGGAATCATCAGCCGCACGATCTTCGTCACCGTGCTGGGCGACCTCCTCTTCGAACAACCCGAAACGGTGCTGCTCCGCGCGGTCGGCCCGCGGAACACGTCCGTCGGCTCCGGGACTATCCTGAACGACGACGAAATCCCGGTGCGGATCGCCGTGGGCAGCTCCCCCGGGGAACCGTCCCGCGTCGTGGTGCTCGATTACGCCGGCGCGATCAAATTCGTGCTCGATCCGTTCGACGGCTTCTTCGGCGGCGTCACGGTCGCCACGGCGCGCATCAACGCGGATCAGATCCCGGACATCATCGTCGGGGCCGGGCCGGGCGCCGGGCCGCACGTCAAGATTTACGACGGTGTGACGGGCGCCGAACTCGCCTCCTTCATGGCCTTCGGGCCGGAGTTCTTCGGCGGGGTGAACCTCGCCGCGGGCGATCTCAACGGCGACGGCCGCGCCGACATCATCGTCGGGGCCGGCCCGGGCGCCGGGCCGCACGTGAAGGTGTTCGACGGCGCAAGCCTGACCGAAATCCTCAGCTTCTTCGCCTACGACAGCGGCTTCAAGGGCGGCGTCACGGTCGCCGTCGGCGATCTCGACGGCGATGGACTGGTTGAAATCGTCACCGGGATGGGCGAAGGTGGCGCCGGGTTGGTCAAAGCGTACCGGGGCGCCGACGCCTTGGAAATCTATCGCTACTTGGCGTACGCCCCCGGCTTCAAAGGGGGCGTCTCCGTCGCCGTCGGCGACCTCGACGGCGACGGCATCGCCGAGATCATCACCGGGGCCGGCACCGGCAACGGCCCGCACGTCAAAGTCTTCCGCGGGGCCGACGCCGCCCAGTACGGCAGCTTCTTCGCCTACGACCGCGGATTCAAAGGGGGCATCACGGTCGCGGCCCACGACCTGAACGGCGACGGTATCGACGAGATCGTCGTCGGCTCCGGGCCGGGCGGCGGGCCGCACGTCAAAGCCTTCCGCGGCTTCCAAGGCTTGGAATTCTTCAGCCTCTTCGCCGGCGACGAAGGCACCGGCGGCATCCGCGTCGGGTAAACCGCGTCGGACGAGTCCTGCGCCCGACGAGCCGGATGCGTGAGCGACGGACGGCACGGCGGGGAATTCTGCTTCGCGTAATGGGCTTGATCCGTCGCTGACCGACGACGACTCCGAGAATCGCCGACACATTCTCCCGGGGCCGGTATCTATTTCCGCAGGGCGCCACATGATAGATTTCAAGAGCGTAACCCCCAGTCCGCGAGAGCCGCTCCCGTGCCGCACGATCCGGTCGATTTGTCCCGCGTCCGCACCATCCCGCTACAAATCCGACCGAACAAAGTCTCCCAGGCGAAGTTCGCGCGGCCGGCCGTGAAGGGGCAATCCGCGGCCGCATTTCTAGCCGGGTTGCCGGGAATCCTCGCCGGCGACGACTTCCGCGCTGTGGTCGCGGCTATCGTCGCGGCCAAGCGGAACAAACGCGAAGTGATCGTCGGCTTCGGCGCCCACGTTTTGAAGTGCGGCCTCAGCCCCGTTCTCATCGACCTCGTCCAACGAGGGATCGTCACCGCCCTGGCCACCAACGGTTCCGGGGCCATCCACGATTTCGAACTCGCCCTGATCGGCGAGACGTCCGAGGATGTCGCGGCCGGGTTGAAAGACGGTACCTTCGGCATGGTGAAGGAAACCGGCGAGTTGATGCACACCGCGATCAACCGCTCCGCGGCGCGGCCCGAAACCGGGTTGGGTGCCCTCTTCGGCGAGTATTTGGAAGAGATCGCGGCGCCGAATGCGGACATCAGCGTCGCAGTCGCGGCCCGCCGGGCGAAGATCCCCTTCTGCGTCCATGTGGCCCTCGGCACCGACATCATCCACATGCACCCCGACGCCGACGGGGCGAATCTCGGCCGCAGCAGCTTCAACGACTTCCGCATCCTGTGCAGTGCCGTCGGCCAACTCAGCGGTGGGGTCTATCTCAACATCGGCTCGGCCGTGGTGCTGCCGGAAGTGTTCCTCAAGGCCTTCACCGTGGCCCAGAACCTCGGCGCGAACTTGGAGAATCTCACGACCGTGAACATGGATATGATGGCCCATTACCGCAGCACCGAGAACGTCGTCCGCCGGCCCGCATCGGTGGCGGGGAAGGGGTACACGCTCATCGGGAGGCACGAATTCATGCTGCCACTGCTGGCCCAAGCCTTGATCGAAGAATTGGGATGAACCGAGCGAACTCTCTTCGCCCCGAAGGGGCCGCCGTCCCAGTCGAACTACGCCGGCCCCTTCGGGGCGGTAGAATTGCCACTGCCTACCCAGGGCTTCCGCCCCGGGCTATAAACGGCGGCCCCTTCGGGGCGAAGATGTTGCTCTCGCGTCGTTCATCAATGGACGGATCTCTCTGCGTTGGAGTTCAACCTTTAGGTTGTCTTCGTCGGGCCGAGTCTTCGAGGGTCGACGCGGAATCCGAATCGGCGGCGATCCGAGAACAACCTAAAGGTTGAACTCCAACAAAGACTGCAATCGCTCGGTCATCGATGGATCCCCCGTCATGAACAAACTTCTCGATTGGTCGGCTCTTCCGGCGATGCGCGAAGCGGCCCGCGCCGACGGCGCCACCGTCGTCTGGACCAACGGCGCCTTCGACCTGCTCCATCCGGGGCACATCGCGAGCTTGCAGCAAGCCCGCGCCCTCGGCGATCTACTCATCGTCGGCGTCAATTCGGATCGCTCGGTGAAGGCGTACAAAGGGCCGACCCGACCGATCCTGCACCAAGACGAACGGGCCGCGATGCTCGCGGCGTTGGAATGCGTCAGCGCCGTCATCATCTTCGATGAAGACACCCCCGTCGAAAGTCTGGCGAAGTTGAAGCCCGACATCCATTGCAAAGGCGCCGAGTACGCCCCCCCCCACGGGCGACCGGTGCCGGAGCGCGCGGTCGTCGAAGCCTACGGCGGCCGCATCGAGTACCTGCCGTTGGTCCCGGGCGTGAGCACGACGGAAATCCTGAGGCGCATCCGCCTCGCGGAAGGAACCCCCGCATGAACGACCTCCTCGCCCGCTTCCGCGATTGCCCGGTGCTCGTCGTCGGCGATCTGATGCTCGACGAATACCTCTGGGGCCACGTGAACCGCATCTCGCCCGAAGCGCCGGTGCCGGTGGTCGAGGTGCAGCGGCGGAGTTTCACGGTCGGCGGCGCCGCCAACACCGCGGCCAACGTCGCCGGCCTCGGCGGCTCCGCGATCATCGCCGGCATCGTCGGCGACGACGCCGAAGGCACCCGCATTCGCGATCTGCTCGCCGGTCTCGGCATCGACACGTCCGCCATCGTCGTCGATCCGACGCGACCGACGACGACCAAGACGCGCGTGATCGCACACAGCCAACAGATGGTTCGCATCGACCACGAACAACCGGGGGCGCTCGACGATGCGGTCGAAGCGGAATTGCTCGCCCGGCTCGAAGCGCAGCTTCCCGGGGTGCGGGCCGCGGTCGTCTCCGACTACGGCAAAGGGGTCATTTCGCCGAATCTGTGCGAGCGCTTCATCGCGCTCGCCCGCGCAGCCGGCGTGCCGGTGATCGTCGATCCGAAAGGCACCGACTATCGCAAATACCGCGGCGCCACCGTGGTGAAGCCGAACCAACTGGAGACCGGCAAAGTGCTGAACCGCGACCTGCGCACGACCGCGGAAGTGGAACGCGCCGGCCGGGAACTGCTGGAATTCCTGGGCGCGGGCTCCTCGGTGCTGGTCACCCGGGGGGCGCACGGGATGACGCTGCTCCAAGCCGACCGCCCCGCGGTCCACGTCCCCGCGCAAGCCCGCGAAGTCTACGATGTCACCGGCGCCGGCGACACCGTGGCCGGTACGCTAGCCTTAACCCTCGCCGTCGGCGGCAGCTTGGAATCCGCCTGCCAACTCGCCAGCCTCGCCGCCGCCGTGGTCGTCGGGAAGGTGGGCACGGCCACCTGCGGATTGGCGGAGTTGGAAGAAGCGCTGCGGGATGGAGGGTAATGACCGATGCCGACAGTACGAATCCGCGACGGCGTTCGCCGCGCGAAAACCGTGGAGCTTTTCGACCGTGATCGAATTCTCGCGAAGATGTATCGTGGTGACAAATGGATCGAGACACAGGAAATTCCACTGGTCGATCTACTCTCCCCCCAAGGATATCTTGGATCGATTGATCCGGTTTCACCGATCAACTCAGGCGTTCGGAATGCTTGATTTTGGCCGGCGTAATCCTGGATGCCATGCGAGGAGGAAGATCGAGTCATGCCAACGCTCGTGCTCACACCGCGGTTCACCGAAGATTCGCAAGCGCTCTGGCGCGCGGCGGGCCTTCTCGGTTGGTCGGTCGAACGGCTGAAAACATGGCGTGTACCAGCTGAGCTCGCCGATGTCCCAGAACCCGTTCTTTATCTCGAGGCGCTCTTTGGCCCGACGCTCGCCGAGCAGTTCGGCCTGAGGTTGCTTGAGCCGCCCATGGATTGGCTCCCGCGACTGCCGGCCGAGCACCGCCGGCGCGACATCCGGCTGATGACTCTCGCCGAAGCGAGGGAAATCGCGGAACCCGTCTTCGTGAAACCGCCGAACGACAAGAGCTTCCCAGCGGCCGTGCACACCGGCGCGACGCTCCCAACCGAATATCCGGATGATCTGCCGGTGCTGGTTTCGGAAATCGTGGAGTGGGAGAAAGAATTCCGCTGCTTCGTTCTGAACCGCGAACTCCGGACGCATTCGGTCTACCTTCGGAATGGCGAACTCCAGCGCGAGAACGAATTTCGGAGTTCGGAGAGCGAAGATGTTGAGGTGATCGCGTACGTTCGCTCTATTTTGGCCGATCACCGCGTCGAGTTGCCGCGAACAGCCGTGCTCGATGTCGGTGCGATCAAAGGCAAGGGCTGGGCCGTTGTCGAACAGAACTCCGCGTGGGGTTCGGGAATCTACGGATGCGACCCGACAGAAGTTTTGGAAGTACTCAGATACGCTTCCGTACCGCTCGAAGTAATTTGACTCCATTTCTTTCCACTTTCCCCAACCTTCCCGCTTGACCTCCCCATCATTCCCGGTTAGCTTCCGCAAACCTACTCATTCGCACCCTGATTTTCCGCCACGGATGGCACCATGATTCCCCGCGCCGGTTGGCCTGCTGGTTCTCGGGGACGGATCATCGCCGCGCCGGCGAAGGTCAACCTGTTCCTCGAACTCCTCTCAAAACGGCCCGACGGCTACCACGAACTCGAAACCCTCCTCGCCCCCGTCGATCTCTACGATACCCTCGAAATCCAGCCCCGCGACGACGGTCAACTGCTTCTGACCAGCGATGCCCCCGGCATTCCCACGGGGATTGGGAACCTCGTCTGGAAGGCGGCCGACGCGCTCCGCAACGTCTTCGGCGTGACCCTCGGCGCGAGCATCCACCTCACGAAGCGCATCCCGCACGAAGCGGGGTTAGGCGGCGGTTCCTCCGATGCCGCGGCGTCCATCGCTGGGTTGAACGCCTTTTGGAATTTGAACCAGTCGATCGAGGAACTTGCCCCCGTCGCGGCGATGATCGGCTCCGATGTGGCCGCGTTCCTGTACGACGGCCCGACGTGGTGTACCGGCCGCGGCGAGGTCGTCGAAGCGATCCCGGCTTCGCAACCGCTCGACCTCGTCATCGTCAAACCCCCCTTCGGGCTCAGCACCGCCGAGGTTTACCGCAACGTCCGCCTGGCGGAAACGCCGACCCCCGGCGATACGATTCGCGCCGCGTTGGCCGAGGGAAACGCCGAGGCCGTGGGCCGGCTGATGCACAACCGATTGCAGCCGACCGCGTTCGCCTTGCAACCGTTGGCGAACTGGGTATACGACGCTCTCCTGGCCCAAAGCCCGCTGGGCGCGATGCTCTCCGGAAGCGGCTCGTGCGTCTTCGCGCTGGCGAAGGATCGAACCGATGCCCGCCGGATCGCGACGCAAGCCGGGCGGGAACTGGCCATCCGCGTACCCGATTGCAAGCTGTTCGTCGTCCGAACGCTGGTCGGGTCGCGCTGAATCGAACACCGCCGAGATTTTTAACCGTCCGCAAAGGAGTGCTCCGATGATGATCACCGAAGTCCGGATCAAACTGTGCGAGCAGAACAGCGA
>JANOSQ010000209.1:0-6753 GCA_031415915.1 Fimbriiglobus sp.
GGAAAGACCTTCTTCGCGAGCGGGGGACGTCAGTCCCCCGTGGCATCGACAGACCATCCATTTCATACCCACGGGGGGCTAACGCCACCCCGCTCGGGAAAACATGCGATTTGGCAAGTGCCAGAAAACTTTGTTGCACCCGACCCCTCGGGGGAAAAAAACCGGATCACTTCCCCCCGCTCAGCTCGTAGCAAACCAACTTGCCCTTGCCCCGCAGGTACAGCAAGCCCCGGCTCACGACCGGCGGTGCCCAACAGGGGTATTCCAAGTCCGGATTCTTCTCGCCGACCCACTGCGCGACCTTCTCGTACTTGTCCGGGTTCAGCTTCACGAGGGTCAGCGTGCCGTCCTCGGCGAAGGTCATCAGGTGGCCGTCGATCTTGATGGCCGTGGTCCAGCGCGTCTTCTTTTCGATCCACTTCACCTCGCCGGTGGCGAACTCGACGCAGCGGAAATCGGCCTGCGGCGAATGGCGGGCGCTGCAGCCGTAGAGGTGCTTTCCGTCGAGTATCGGCGTGCACCAGTGGGCCATGAGCGATTGCTCCCCGCGCTCTTTGGCGCCGTCGCTCCAGACTTCTTTGAGCGTGAAATCCTTCTGCACTTCGACGCAGTGGCTCCCCTTCTCGTAACACTCGGTCACGAGAATGCGATCCCCGACGACGACCGGATTCGCGGCGTTCACGCTTTCCTCGAGCTTCGATCGCCACTTCTGGTGGAAGCGTTCCTTGCCGGTTTCCGGATCGAAGCCGAGCAGGCCGCCGCGGGCGAAATAGAGCGCCGTCTTCTCCCCGTGGAACGTCGCCGAGATCGGGCTGGAGTAGCTGGCGAGTTCGTCGCCGAACTTGTATTTCTCGGCCCCGGTCTTGCGGTCGAAAGCGACGATGGCCGAGCCGTCACCTTTGGCATCGCGGAGATCGAACGGCCGGGCGCCCTTCGGACTACCGCCGACGGGGACGATGACGAGATCGCCGACGACAAGGGGCACGCTGCCGGCGCCGAAGAAATTCTGGTGGACGTGGTAAATTTTCTTGGTGTCGACCTTCCACTGCTCTTTGCCATCGGCGGCGTTCAAGGCGACGATCAAACCATCGACGCCATGGAGAAAGACCTGCTCACCGTCGACGACGGGGCCGGCCCGTGGCCCGGCGTCATAGCCGTACAGATCTTGGTAATCGGTGGCGTATTCGTACTTCCAGATCAATTCGCCGGTTTCCGCGTTGCGACAGGTCAATCGGGCGACATCGTCGAAGCGGTCGAAGTGGTAGAGCCTCCCCTTCACCACGGAAGGCGGCGCGTAGCCCGCGCCGAGTTTGCAGTCCCAGAGTTTCTTCAACCCCTCCTTCGGCCACGTTTTCAAGATGCCGGTTTCGGAGGAGACACCGTCCCGTTTTTCGCCGAGCAACTGTGGCCAATCGGCACCGTCCCGCGTCGGCTTGGCGCGCTCCGCGGCGCCGGGCTTGGGGGTTTCAGAAGGGGTTTCGAGCGGAGAGTTGCAGCCTAGCAGGATGGGTAGCAAACAGAAATTGAAGAACCGGGGCATGGGGAGATTCCTGTTGAATCGTAATCTGCGTTAGCCGGACGCGCAAGCGACGGCTACGAACCGGGTGCTGGATAACCCGAGGAGACTGCGTGTCCCGAATCCTAGCCTTGTTGTGCGTCATCTTAGACCACTTCGACAATCATCGCCACGGCGTTGCCGCCGCCCAAACAGAGCGATGCCAACCCGCGCTTCGCCCCGCGATTCCGCAGAGCATGAACCAGCGTCGTCAGCACCCGCGCCCCGCTGGCGCCGATGGGGTGGCCCAAGGCAATCGCCCCGCCGTTGACGTTGACTCGGTTCTCGTCCAGCTTCAATTGTTGACCGCAAGCGAGCATCTGCGAGGCGAACGCTTCGTTCAACTCGAACAGGTCGATGTCGTCGATACTCAGCCCGGCTTTGTCGAGCACCTTCCGCACGGCCGAGACGGGGGCAATGAAGATGTCCTTGGGTTCGACGCCCGACGTGGCGTAGGCGATCACCTTCGCCAATGGCTTCGCACCGAGTCGGCCCACCGCGTCCGAGGACGCGACCACTAGTGCCGCCGCACCGTCGCTGAGCTGCGAGGAGTTCGCCGCGGTAACGGTGCCCGTCGGTTGAAAGGCGGGCCGCAACTTCGCCAAGCCTTCGACCGTCGATTCCGCGCGGATGCCTTCGTCTTTGCCGACAGTCGTCGCCTTCGACCCACTACCGACCGTGACGGGAACGACTTCCGCATCGAAGGCTCCGCTCGCCCACGCGGCCGCGGCGCGCCGGTGGCTCTGCACGCTGAAGCGATCTTGTTCCTCGCGGGTGATCCCGCAACTGGTCGCCGTGTGCTCGGCGGCGTCGCCCATGGGCCAATTCTGGAAGGCGCACCAGAGGCCGTCGAGGATCAACGCGTCCTTCGCCGTCTGGTCGCCGTATTTGTAACCGGCGCGGACGTTCGGCAGTAAGAACGGCGCCCGGCTCATGCTCTCCATGCCGCCGGCGACGACGACCGACGCATCGCCGGCTTTGATGGCCTGCGCCGCCAGCATCACCGCCTTCAGTCCCGAGCCGCAGACCTTATTGATGGTCACGGCGGGGATCGTGTTCGGTAGCCCCGCGAAGAGCGCCGCTTGTCGCGCGGGGGCTTGCCCGACCCCGGCGGTGACGACTTCGCCGAAGATCAGTTCGTCCACATCGTTCCCCGAGACGCCGGCGCGCTTCAGCGCCGCCGCGATGACGACAGCACCCAAGCGCGGGGCGGGGAGGTCGGCGAGGCCGCCGAGGAATTTGCCGATGGGCGTCCGCACCGCGGACAAGAGGAAGACTTCCATGGAAAATCCGCAGGCTGACAGAGGGAGGGGTAGCTACACTATTCTAACCGGCGGACTCACGGATCGCACTTCGGGAACAGACACGCGCTATGGCCGCTCCCTTGCTTCAAACCACCGGGCTCACGAAAATCTACGGGAAATACCGGGCGCTCGATACCTTCGACCTCGCGGTGAAGCCGGGCGAAATCGTCGGCCTCCTCGGCCCGAACGGCGCCGGGAAAACCACGGCGCTCCGCTGCGTACTCGGCTTCCTCAAGCCATCCGGCGGCACCGCCACCGTCGGCGGCTTCGACTCGTGGACGCAGTCGATCGAAGTCCGCAAACGCGTCACCTACCTCCCCGGCGAACTCCGCCTCTACGAGACGATGACCGGCCGGCAACTCGTGACGTTCCTCGGCAAACTCCGCGGCGACATCGTCGGAGCGGAAGTGGACGCCTTGGCGAAGCGGCTGGACATCGACCCGGATCGCCGCTTGACGGAGATGTCGTCCGGAATGAAGCGCAAGGTCGCCCTGCTCGCGGTGCTCGTTCCCAAGGTTCCGCTGATCATCCTCGACGAACCGACGAACACCCTCGACCCGACCATGCGGGATGAGTTTCTGCTGCAATTGAAATGGGCCCGCGACTCGGGCAAAGCGATCCTCTTTTCGTCGCACGTGCTGCAAGAAGTCGAAGCCGTGTGCGACCGCGTCGTGATCCTGCGGAAGGGGCAACTCGTCCACCATCAAGAAATGTCCGAACTGAAAGACGGCCGCCGGGTGACGGCGACCTTGATCGGCCCGATCCCCGCGGTCGGCCCCGATGACACGCCGTTGTCAGCGGAGGCGGTCACCGGCCAGCACCTCGACCTCGAATACCTCGGACCGCTGCCGAAGCTGCTCCACTGGCTCGGCAACCAATCCGTGACCGACCTCAAGATCGAACCGCTCGGCCTCGGCAAGATCTACCGCTTTCACCACGGGAACGGGTGACCCCCTATGACGCTCATCCTCGTGCAAAAATTGCTGCGCGACATCCGCTGGCCGCTGCTGGTCGTCTGGCTGCTCCTGTTCGCGTTCTCGGGCCTCTGGGTGAAAATCGCCCACAGCGTGACGACGGAAATCGCCCCGTTCTTCAACACGCTCGGCGAACTCGCCAAGATCGGTGGCAAAAAGGAAGTGAAGGAGACGTTCGACAAAGTCGTCTTCGCGGGGCCGGGGAAAGTGTCCCAAGCCGTGCTCGGCGGCTCGAACATCAACTTCAATCAGCCGCTCGATTTTCTGTCGGTGCAGATGCTCCACCCGGTTGTCATGGTGCTCGCTTGCCTCTGGGGCATCGGCCGCGCGGCCGGTGCGGTCTCGGGTGAAATCGAGAAGGGGACGATGGAACTATTGCTCTCGCAGCCGGTGCCGCGGGATCGATTGATCTTCGCGCATCTGATCGTCGACCTACTCACGATTCCCATCATTTGCAGTTCGATCCTCGCGGGCACGCAGTTCGGCCTCTGGGTCGTCGGCGACTTCGTCGTCGATTACAGCTCCATGAACAAGCTCAACTTGCCTTTGGGGCCGCAGAACCGCGCCCCGGAAATCTTGGCGTTCTCGGCCCAAGACCAATGGGGCGCGGCCGTGAGTTTGATGTCGCTGATGTTCGCCATCAGCGGGATCACGATGCTCTTCTCCGCGTGCGGGCGGAGCCGCTGGCGCGTGATCGGTTGGGCCGTGTTGACCGTACTCGTGATGTTCATCCTCAACGTGCTCGGCCAGCTTTGGGCCGAGATCGCGTTCCTGCGGCCGCTGAGCATCTTCTACTACTACCAGCCGCAGAACATTTGGTTGCACCGCGATTGGCTCCTCGACCTCGGGGAAGTGTGGAACGACGGCAAACCGATGTTCCAGATTCCGCCGGTGGTGTTCCTCTTCGCCGTCGGCACCGCCGGGTATTTCTTCGCGCTCCGCGTCTTCACGAAGCGCGACTTGCCGTCGCCGTTGTGACATATGCAATTCGCCCTCATCCTGATCGGCACGACAATTCTCGGAGCGTGCTTCGGCGCCCTCCGCGATGGATTGATACGTCTGTACGTCCCCGAATACTTCTCGGGGGCGGTGGATAAGGTGGCCCCGCTCGAATCGGTGCTGCTCGGCGGTGCGGTCACGTGGGGAACCTTTGGGTTAATCCTCGGCACCGGCTTGGCCTGCGCCGCGCGGTTGGGGAAGCGACCGAAGCGTGGCGCCCGCGAATTGCTCAAACCCGTCCTCGTGCTGCTCGCGTTGATCGCCGGATTCTCGCTCCTCGCGGGAATCTTCGGTGCGGTATCGACGAACTTCGGATTGATCGTCTTGTCACCGGAAGCGCGCGATCATTTCCCGGTGCGGATGTGGTCGGGTTTGCAATTCTGTTGGTTCGCCCAGATCATGGGGAACTACGTCGGATTCGTCGCCGGGGGAATGCAAGTGGCGTGGGTCTGGGTCAACCGGAAGCGGTTCGTTGCCCGCCGGTGATTTTCTGCACCCCCTATTCGAGGGCACCATGCCGATTCGCCTCTCCGCCATTCCCTTGTTGCTCATCGGCACGGCGTTCGCCGCGGATCCCCCGTCCAGCATCGCCCCGTTTTTCCAACCGCCGAAAGAGTTCTCTAACGACCTCGGCACCTACCGCATGCCGTTGAAGTTCGACGACGGCACCCCGGTGAAGACCGCCGGAGATTGGCAAAAGCGGCGGAAGGAAATCCTCGCCTACTGGCACGGGCAGATGGGCGCTTGGCCCGACGCGATCGAGAAGCCCAAACTCGAACTCGGCGCAAAGGAGATGCGGGGAGACATCGCACAGCACGCGATCAAGATCGAAACCGCACCGGGTCGCATCGTCGATGACGCGTACTTGCTCGTGCCGGCGGGGAAGGGGCCGTTCCCGGCGGTGGTCGTCGTTTTTTATGAAGCGAAGACCGGCATCGGTTTAGGCAAGGCCGAGTCCCGCGACTTCGCCCTCCAACTCGCCAAGCGCGGTTTCGTGACTCTGTCTCTCGGCGGCGATCCGAATACGTATTTCCCGGCGAAAGCGACCTGCAAGATTCAACCGCTCTCGTTCCACGCTTACGAAGCCTCGACTTGTCGGAGGGCGCTGGCGAATCTGCCCTGCGTTGACGCGAAACGGATCGGCATCGTCGGTCATTCCTACGGCGGCAAATGGGCCATGTTCGCTTCGTGCCTCGACGAAGGCTTCGCCTGCGCGGCCTGGTCGGACGGCGGGATCGTCTTCGACGAGAAGCGCGGCAATGTCAACTATTGGGAACCGTGGTACCTCGGCTTCGATCCCGCGCTCGACAAACAGCGAACGCCCGGCATTCCGAAAGCCGACAATCCCCGCACCGGGGCGTACAAAAAGTTGGTGGAAGACGGACGGGATCTGCACGAACTCCACGCGTTGATGGCGCCGCGGCCGTTTCTCGTCTCGGGCGGTTCGGAGGACTTCCCCTCGCGCTGGAAAGCGCTCAATCACTCCGCGGCGGTGAACGATCTGCTCGGGGCGAAGCACCGAGTGGCGATGACCAACCGCAAGGAGCATTCGCCGAACGCGGAATCGAACGAGCAGTTGTATTCGTTCTTCGAATACGCACTCGGGAAGAAGTGACCGCTACAGTCCGCCGGTGATTTCTTGCAGCGCGTCGGCGAGCGTGTCGATCTCGGCTTCGGTCGTGAATGGGCCGGGGCTGACACGCACGAGCCCATCCGGGAAGCTGCCGAAAGCCTTGTGGATGTACGGGGCGCAGTGCAAACCCGGGCGCACGGCGATGGCGAAGCATTGATCGAGTACGCCGCCGAGTTCGGTGGCGGAGAGCACTTCCGAGTGGAAGCTCATCGTGGCAACGCGGCGGGTGTTGTCGGCGTGGCCGACGATTTTGAATCCCCCCATCGCCAATAAGCGTTCGCGGAGTCG
>JANOSQ010000210.1:0-1992 GCA_031415915.1 Fimbriiglobus sp.
GAGAGGGGGAGCAGACAAATCCCGATACGTCACTTCATCCGACTAACGCGGCCGAGGAAGAGCACGGCCCCCGTCGGGAGATGCCGGATGGCGAACAGGAACGGCCGATCCGCGCGGAAAACCTTCGGTTGAACCGGCACCCGCGCGGAAGTCAACTCGATCACCACCGCGGTCGCGGCGGCGGCTTCGGTGCCCTCTTCGTTCACGTCTACGAAGGCCTTGTGGACGACCGCCGAGATAAAAAGCTTTCCGCCATCCGAGGGCATCCCCGACAGGTCGGCTTTGTTCTCATCGAACGCGTCCTTCATCCCGAGGGCCACCAGCGGTTCCCTCAGGCTGTACTCGGTTTCCACTTTGAACTTCGGTAGGGTCAGCTCGACATCGGTTGGATGCAACGCCTTGACGGTCTCGGCAATCGACTTCGCGCTCAGTTTCGCTTCGAGGTCGGCGAAGCCATCGGCCTTGCGCGGTAGCCAGACGAGCATGGCCGTCTCGTGGCCCTTGTACGGCAGCTCGATGACCTGATAGTCGGCGGTTTCCGCATAGCTCATGTCGGCGTGGCGGTACATGAGCGGGGCGTCTTGCTCGGTGCCGTCGGCGAGGTGGAACGGCCCAACTTTTGTCTGCTTCTTGTCGAACTCCGTGGCCCATGAGCCTTTGAAGTAGATAGCGTTCGTCAGTACCATCCGCGTGTCTGGGGTCAGCAGCCCTTTCGGAATCAAGTCCTTGATCTTCTCCCGCGTCTTCTGTTCGACCCACTTGTTGATGATGCCGCGCGCCACCTCGGGTTGGCCGAAGTCGGTGTCGATCAGCCCCGCCCCGTAGTTCGCGTTCGTGGTCGCCAAGAATTCCTTGCGCCACGGGAAGCCCGTCATGCCCCAAAGGGCGTTGGCAATGGTCAACTCGTAGCCGCGCTTGTCGATGGGCACTTTGTCGTTGTTCAACGATGCGATCATCGCTTTGAAGCCGCCGTGGACGTTTTCCTCTCCCGCCGGCAGGTGCAGCACTTTCTGCATCTCGACCAGGGTGTTGCCCTTGGCCCCGGCGCTGGTCATGCCGAGGGCGGCCTCGATGCTGAAGGGGGAGAAGAAGACGTTCCCCTGCGCCGACTTCAACCGACCATAAAGATCGCAGCCGAAGGCGTTATTGCTCTCGGCTATGGGGAACGGAGGCCCTTTCGCCTCCGGCTCGACCTTGTCTTCCGCGGTGGTCGTCGCACTGTGGTCGGTCCGCCCGGTGCAGCCGAATGCGTGAACCACCGGCAGGGCGGCAGTAGCGGTGAGAAATTGACGGCGATTGGGAACGGGCATACGAGTCGCTCCGTCCGAGGAATGAACCCCGATGGTAACACTGAATAGACGCTTGGGGAGTCGGTAAGTTTGCCATCGTTACAATGCCGTTGCATACCCGGCGTCCTCACCACTGCGCGGCGCAACGGGAACAGGTCGGACAACCGCGCAAGTCGAGACCTGCGGGAGTGGGCGAAGTTGAAAAGCATTCGACCGCTTGCGGAGTTCGGAACCCCGGCGGTACGATAGTGGTGTTAACAGTGTCGGGTGGCGCACCGTCCCGGCGTTTCCACCGTTCCGCGTGCATGGAGTCGCACCGATGTCGGTTTCCTCGAAATCCCCCGCCGAGACGAATCGCTTCCGCCCCGACATGGAGCGTCTGGAACAGCGGGAAGCCCCCGCCGCGATCACGCTGCCGGACTTTTACAACGTCCGCGCCGGTCGGATTTTGAATCGCACCCAGCAGAACCAATTCGCCGTCGCCGGCGTGCTGCTCAATGATCGCGACGATCGATTCGCCGCGCCTCCGCCCTTCCAAAATGCCGGGATGAGCGCGTTCATCAACGCCCCGCCGACCGACCAAGCCACCGGACTGCCGGTCACGACGCCCTTCTCCTTCGCCGACAACGGCGGATTCGTGTTCCGGGCGCCGAAGAATTTCAATGGCGTCGTCCAGTTCAACTACCGCGCGGTGACGAGCAAC
>JANOSQ010000211.1:0-7828 GCA_031415915.1 Fimbriiglobus sp.
CTGCTCTCCCTGTACTCGATTCGCAGCGAGCGGCAGCTCTGCGAGCGGATCGACACCGACCTGCTCTTCCGCTGGTTCCTCGATTTGCAGCCGAGCGAGGAAGCGTTCGACCACGCGGTCTTTTCGCACAACCGCAAGCGCCTCGACGACGGCGAGTTGACCCGGGCCTTCTTCGACGCGGTGGTGGCGGAAGCCTTCACCGCGGGGCTGTGCAGCGAGCACTTCAGCGTCGACGGCACCTTGATCGAGAGCTTCGCCTCGGCCAAGAGTTTCCAACCGAATCCGGTGGAGGAGTCTCCGAGTGACAGCGGGTCGTCACCGACTGACAGCGGGCCGTCACCCGCGCCGCCGGCGGACGGCAACGGGTTCAAGCCGAGCAACCCGGAGGTGGATTTCCGCGGCGAGAAGCGGACGAACGAGACGCACCGGAGCCGGGTGGACCCCGAGGCGAAGCTGTACCGCAAGGGGAAAGGGAAGGAGGCGAAGCTGTCGCACATGGGCCACGCGTTGAACGAGAATCGCAACGGTTTGATCGTGGGGATTCAAGCGAGCGAAGCGAACGGCACGGCGGAGCGGGCGGCGGCTTTGGAGATGGTGGACGCGTTGAAAGCGAAGCACGGGAGGAAGCCGGAGACGCTGGGGGCGGACAAGGGTTACGACAGCGGCGAGTTCTATTTGGAGTTGGAGAAGCGTTCGATCGAACCGCACGTTCCGCTGGTGAAGGCGCCGCGCGATCCGGAGGGCGTGGCTTGCAAGAAGCAGCGGGCGGGGGTCGAGGCCCGGCAACGGATGAAGGGGCGGGCGGGCGGCGACGGGTATCGGTTGAGCCGGAAGTGCCGCAAGAAGATCGAGGAGGTGTTCGGTTGGATGAAGGGGGTGGCGGGGGCCGGTCGGAGCCGGTTGGTGGGGCGGTGGAAGTTGAAGCAGGCGTTGGAACTGGCGGCGGCGGCTTACAATCTGGTGCGGCTGCGGAAGCTGGCCCCGGCGTGTTGAAAGTGGAAAGGGGGTCGCTGCCGGAGCCGAGTGCGGGTCGCCGAGCGGGTCTCGGCAACCAGGACTCCAAAGAATCGCGAGGACGGGTTCATTCCGAAGGAAAGGGAGCGTTTTTCAACACCCTGCTAGAGCGCTTGGAAGCAGACAAAAAAGCGTACCAACCCCCGGTGGAAGTCGCCGAGCCGGATGTCGACGGTGTCCGATTCAGCCCCGTGAAACTCGCCCTCGAAGGACAACTTCCGGGCGGTCCCGAGCCGCTCAAGCGCATCATTGGAATCCTCGCCGTCGGTCCCGCCCTGGATTTGGTCTGGGACAATTCCAACATGTACACCATGAAAAAGAAGGGTATTGTGGTGCCG
Organism: Fimbriiglobus sp.; assembly: GCA_031415915.1. Classification (GTDB taxonomy): domain Bacteria; phylum Planctomycetota; class Planctomycetia; order Gemmatales; family Gemmataceae; genus JALHQU01. The sequence goes on from JANOSQ010000211.1 coordinate 1,353, forward strand.
GTGTCGATGCCGAAGCGTTGGGACGCGAACAGTGCCAACATCGTGTTTGACGGGAAGTATGTCTGGACATCGTCGATGGTGCTCGACAATGTGCCGAGACTGGCCGCGCTCGATCCGAACACGGGGAAAGTGTGGGATCTGACCCAATTGGAAGGTCTTCCCCAACCGACGCCAGAATACACGAAGAAAAATCAATTCATAGACCCATACGCTCTCGCCCCATTGAGGCCGGGGAAAATGTGCGTGGCCGGATTCCACGGCCGCACTTGGGTCGCCGTGGTCGCGCTCGACCCGCTCGGCAAAAGCACGATCAAGGTGATCCACGAGGCGCGCGACGCTGTGGATCGACAGAATGCGGAGCAATGGAAAAAAGCGACCGTCGCCTTCACGCCCGGCTCCGCCCGGACACTACGCGGCATCGCCGACGACAAGCCGGTCACCCGGGTGCTGATCGGGCGGCATCGGAGCGGGGTCTGGGAGATCGACGCGCACTCGGTGCTCGTCGATCCCGAGGGCGGCGCCGAGGTTCTCCAAACGCAACTGCCCAGCTTTTTGTACGCGGGAAACACAAAGCAGATGGGTCCGACCGTTGCCGAGGCGTTGTACTTCCAAGACTTCGTAATAAACGGGAAGCCCCGGTTACTGCGATTGTCAATGCCGGGGGCGAAGATCGAGATCGTGGCCAAGGAGATGCCGCGGGGGACGCAAGTGCTTTGTCCGGACGGGGCCAAGTTCCACGCGATCGAAGCGAAGCCGCCGCTCGCCACGGCCGCGCCCGGCAGCCTTCGATCCCGCTGGTACTCGAATTGGTGGACGGTGGATCCCGGAGCGGAAAAGCCGCGCCTCGTCGGATCGGGTCTCCCGCCGATCCCGGTCGTCGGGATCAGCGCTCACTACGGGCTTGTCGCCGTGGTCCAATCGGCCGACCGCGAGCCGCGGATCGGTCTTCATACGGTCGAGTTCGTCACCCCGACGAAGCCCAAGTGATCCCATACGCTGGGGCGGACGGCGAGTCATCCATTTCGAGGACGGCGAGGCGTTGCCCAAGCGGAGAGGGCGCAAACATGCTCAGCCCGCGCTCCCGAGGGGGTCGTGGTGGACGTCGAGCTTCGGCGGCACTCTGGGACAGGCCGCCAACGCGAACAAGCGGGAGCCTGCGGATGTGATCGCGCAGCGGTCGAACCGCAGAGACCTCACTGGACGATGGCACGAAGGTGCGGGTGCCGTTGCCGATGAAATAGAGACCAAGCCCCTGGCCGTGGGGCCACTACAGGGATTCTCAATCGGCGGAATTCCGCAGAATCGGGACCATTGTTGCAGTCACGGGCGCATTGAGTTTCCGGAAATACAATCGTTCGCCCGTCGAGGAATCCCGACTTCGTACTCCACCGCGTTGACGCAGGGAGTAGCAAATCGAATACTGGATGCCGGACTGAATTCCGCAACTCGCAGCGTTTTGGAGAAGTATGCCCCCTCGAGCCCTCCCTGCGACATCCGATCGACAAATCCGAGCGCGGATGTCGATAGGCGCTGTCGTCATCGACAATCCGCCCTTGGAAGTAAGGCGGGAATTCGTGGAGGTTCGCACGCGAATCGTCGAGAGGAACGGCACTTTCGAGGAAGAGAGAATTGAACCCGAACTCGCCATCGGCTTTGCCGGCGAATCACGCTGGGTCGTTCGCCTCGGGTCGTGGCCGCGCTGCCAACGGCTGCTGGAAGACGCCGGCTACGAGGTCGTCGTCGAGGACCGACGCGATATCCCAGAACGGTTTCAGCCGGTCTATAACATCGGAGTGGATGTCGACAATGAAGGGATGTTTTTTCTGACGGCGATCCGCGACGCCTACCGGGGGATCTGGGCCTGCAAACCCGAGGAACGCAATCGTCGAATCGCAGAGGTCTGTCGGCTCTTCGCGCGGGCGAAAATCGCCGTGATCTGCCAGAACAAGAAGGACGCTCGGATACTCCGATTCTGGTTGAAAAACGATCTTCAAGAACAGATCGGCTTGGCGCTACGTTCGGGCGAGGTCCACCATCAAAAGCACACCGTGCACGCCGACTGGACGGACGTTGAATCGATTCCACCCGACCAGCAGGAGCGGATCTTCGTCTGCACACCGGCCGGCTTATCGACGAATGCGGTCCAAGGGGAACATCTCGCCATTCTCGCCGACGCGCAGAACGCAGCCGGGAGCAATTACTCGGAGTGCGTTTCCCTAGTCTGCAAGCGCATGGTCCGATGCTTCGGCTTGGTCCCTCTGAAGTGGACCCCGCCGGTCGCTCAAAGATTGAGGTTCGAGTCGCTGTGCGGCGAATGGTTGCAACCGCCCGCCGCCCCGCCGGTACTCCCAAACGTGATCGTCCTTCCCTCTCGTTGCCCCAACACGCCGGACGTCGTCGGAGCCGTGGAAAGACGCCGGGTCTTGTACACGCAGCACGACTACGCGGCCGGACACGACGGGGAAATCAACACCGCGAACGTGGAAAGACGCCGGGTCTTGTACACGCAGCACGACCGTCGCAACACTGAAATTGCCCGTATCGCCCGAGCGATTTACGAATGCGATTTTGACGAGCTGAGTTGGAAAGTGCCCCGCGAACTACACCCCCATCTGAGACGCGTGATCGAACGCAAAAACGTCGCCGTCGTCTGCGAGGGGCGGGAACAAGCCGAGGCCGTCGCTCGCCATTTGAGGGCTTGGGTGGTGTTCTGCTACACGGCGGGAATGAAAATCACCACCGATGCCGTCGGGTGGTTCATTTGCACCTCCGTCTACGCGGCCAAGCAAGGAGTTTTGGCGGATGTCGTCGTCCGGGCCGGTGGCGGCGGGGGTCGCCTGCACATCAAGTGGTTGAGCGAAAACCCCGAACGCTTCGTCATCGATTTCGACGATCGCTTCCATAAATCCGCGATCTCGGATACGCAAAAGCGGTTGGCCTGTTACCATAAGACTGGCTGGTTCGCCTACGGTTTTACCGCAGCACCGACAGCCCGCCCCTCTGCTCCGGCCTGACGGTTCGCCGTCAAACGGATCAGGCGATTCCTCCCCGGTATCCCCGGAGATCTCGCTGGAAGACGGCGTAAACGATCTTCCCGTTCCGGTACCCGGGAACGATAAACAACCGCGGTAGGACCGATACCCGCTCCCGCAATCGATGCAAGACGTATCGACGAAAGTTGCCGATTCGATTCAGTCTCGCTGGTATGGGGAATCACCCCATACTCCTGCGGGGAAGCTTGGCTCTAACAGACCCGACTTTCCTGCTGAGTCTTCCGCGGCCCACACCGCTAACCCGGTCGACGGTACGGAAGGATTATCGTCTAAACGGACGGAGGGAACCGGAGATGGATCCGGTTTATCGCGCGGCTCCGCCACGCTCGCAAAAATCTGGTTTCGGCCAGTGGAAAAGGTCGCCAAGGAGGGCGGCCTTTTCTTTTTCCTGTGAGCCCGAACGGGCGGAATACACATGTCCGACTACGAAGAATTCGACACCGGCGAACCGGTCGATCCGCTTTCGCTCAATCGCCACAATTGCGACTCCGACCAGTGCCGGCGGAAGCTCCAAAAGCTCGCCAAGCAGTTCCACGCCGGGACCACCTACCCGTCCGAAGTCGCGTCCGTGTTGATGCCCTATATCGCCAAAGCCGCGACGCTGCACCAGGCTTGGGACGCACGCGAACGCCGCGAACGCCGTAAACCCAAAGCACCCGGTCCGGACGGGAAGAGGTACGGGGATTTCGTCGGTGAGCACCGTTGGGGGGGTTGCCGGATTCTGCGGGGAAAGATCTTGAGCGGCGAATACCGGAGCCGACCCGAGCGGGTGGTCCAAGTTCCCAAAGCCGGGGGAAACGGGACGCGCCCGATCGTGCTGACATCCATCTTCGATCGGGTCGTTCACCATGCGATTGCGGACACCCTCGCGCCCTTCGTCGATCCCAAACTCGACCCCCACTCGTGCGGCTACCGGTCCAAGCGGGATCGCCGCCAAGCCCTCGCTCTCGCCGAACTCTACACCCTCCGGCACGAGAGGTCGTTTTGGGTGACGGCGGACATCAGGGACGCGTTCGAGAACATCCGAATCGAGCGTCTGTTGGATGTCGTGGGGAAATGGTTTCCCGATGATCGGCTTATCGAGTTGATCCGGCGCAGCTTGCAACGGCCCGTGGGATCCGAATCGAACGGGCAGGGGCTGCGTCAAGGCAGTTGTTTGTCACCCCTGCTCATGAACATGTACTTCGATCACTTCATCGACAAGCCGTGGCGCAAAAAGCACCCCGATGTTCCCATGCTCCGCTACGCCGACGATCTGCTCATCCTGGCGAACAGCGAAGTGATCGCGAATGAGTGCTTCGACGATCTGAAAACTTTGATCGCGCCGAATGGGCTCGCCCTCAAGAATCCGAATGCGGAGGGATCGATCTGGAACCTCGACGCGGACCCCTGCCCCCGGGTACCGTGGTTGGGATTTCGGATTTGGAAGCACCGCGGGGGGTTGGGGGTGAAAGTCCCCCCGCAGTCGTACGACAAGTTTGCCGAGAAGCTGGCGAAGATCCACGAGTTCGACAACCCCTCCCTCCGCGTCTACCATTCAGTCGAAGGCTGGTTCACCCAACAGGGCCCTTGCTTCACCTCGATGAAACGAGACATCGTGTATCGCAGAATCGCGGACCTGTGTCGCGAGGCGGGGTTCGACGAGATCCCGGATCGAAAAGAGGCGACCGACAGATGGGGCAAAGCCTACGAAGAATGGTCGACCTTGAAAGAAAATGTGAGCAGAGGATTTTCCACGCCTCACCGGGCTGTTACTTGAAACCGTTTCGAGCGGCTTTCTGCTTCGCCCAATTCGCTATAAGGTCCCGTGGCCATCATTTTTTGATCGCGACCCTTTCGGATTTCGAACCGATTCTGTTAGAACCGGGGGAGGGAAAACGGCTTCCTGCGCCACGCCGACACGGCGTGCCGCTCTCTGCCGTTGACGACCGTCCCAAAAAGCAAACACCAGGAGTGACCGATGCCGCAACTCGATGATCCCACCCCGTTGGCTCTCCGGCCCCGCCAAGCGGCCCTCGCTCTCGGGATCTCCCCGCGCCACTTGTGGCAACTGACAAAAGACGGCTACGTCCCGTGCGTCCGTGTGGGGGGCGGCAAACGCCAAACGGTCCTGTACCCCGTCGCCGAACTCCAGAGTTGGCTCAGCCGACGAGCCGACACTGCGAGGTCGTGTCCGGCAGGAGAGGCCACCCCCGATTGACGCTCGCAACAGTTCCGCATCGACCCCGGCCCGATCCCCACGTCGAACGCCAAGAGACGGACGGCGAACGCGGCCTGGTGGAGTAGTAACGCGGTCACGCCGCTGCTGATCACGGCTGTGCAAGCGAGTGGACATTGAAGGCCTTGCGGTCTAGTGCTGTAGGTGCAGAGGAAGTATCTGGGAACAGACGGACGGGCGCTGGCTCGATGTGACCGACTCGGGATGTCGACGAACGTTTTCTTCGCGGCGCACGAGGCGTCCCATTCCGGAGTGTGCGACATGGTCGAAGCGGACCTGTGTCCCGAGCTGAACAAATTCGATGACCAGCTGTGCGACTACACTGTCAGCGTGGTACGGATCTATCGGTACTTACGCGGATTCGAAGAGGAGATCGCCCCCGTCCTGCGGAGCTCGCGCCTGTACGCCTTGATTTACGATGACGATTACTCGGACGCGCTCAAGGCCGCACCACTCACCGACAACGAATTCTTTGAATTGACCCGGGCTTTCGAGCTCCCGCCGACCGGCACTAAGTGGATGTGGGAACCCTATGAACCGCTCTACCGCAAGCACTGGGACACCGTCCCCGAAGTGCGCCGATTGGCGCCGCCGCGGATGCTGCAGGATTGGACGGACGCATGCGGTCGCTTCAGCGATCGGCTGAAAGGCGCTGATATCCCCCTTGCCGAGGGGCTGGAGACGATGCACTGCTGGATCGAGTTGCTACGGAAGCTGGTCCTAGCTTGCGGAGTGCAGCCCCGCGAAAATGCCGCCCAACTTGCAAAGCACCCTTTCGATCACAACGCCGATTACACCGCATTGTCCGACCGCATGAAGAAAGCCATCGCCGAGATTCGCGAAGCTATGGATGGGAAACCCGGCGAGAAGCCGCTCGGCAAAGATGCGACATCTACCAAACTGACTAACCAACTCAAAATGGCGACGAAGACACTGTGCGACGCGCTCTGCTGGATGTACGTTCAAGGAGAATATCGGCCGAAAGGGTACATTCCGAAACGATTGAAAGGCCTGAAATATGTGGAGAATTCGACGCCCGAAAGCAGTTGATTAGCTTGGCTCAGCGAAAGCCGATTTATGGGTGTTTCCCGAGAGATTGATCGTACGTGTCCGGTGAATCTTTCAATTACCCACAACTTTGGCTCAAGGCCTGCGCGTTTATGCGCATCGCGTAGACTTCAAAGCAAGGCAATGCCGATGAGGTG
>JANOSQ010000212.1:0-2251 GCA_031415915.1 Fimbriiglobus sp.
GCGTGGTTCGAGCAGGCCCGGTATCAGCACGTCGTCAGCCCGCCGATCTTGCCCGCGTTGGTCGCTTCGAGCTACGCCGTGGCGGGGGAAGAAATCCCTTGGACATCGAAGCTTTTCGCGGCCGCATTTTGGGCCGGGGCGGGGTGGCTCGTTTTCGCGACCGTCGTCCGCCAGACTGGCTGTCGATGGGGCGGGGTCGCGGCGCTCGGCTTTTTGACGTTCGAGCCGTTCGGGTTGATGGTGTCCCGCAGCTTCCAAACCGAATCGGTGGCGGTGTTCGGCTTGGCCTTGGGGGCGTGGCATCTCTCGCGGCCCGGCCGGGGTTTGGGTTGGCGGGAGACGGTCGTCGCCGGATTGGTCTGCGGGGCCGCGGGCCTGGCGAAGCCGGGCACGCTGCTCCCGCCCCTCGCGGCCGCATTCGCCGCGCAGATGCTCGCCACCGGCATCGCCGGCCGCTACCCCCGAAAAATCGCCTGCGCAGCCCTGTTCACCTTGCTGCTCGCCTTGCCGTCCGGGCTGTATGTGGCGTTCAAGCTCAGCGGCCGGGGGAGCGAGATCCAACCGCATCTGCTCGGGGGCATCGAGTTTTACGAGGGTCAACTCCGGATGATCCGAAACACGGTCGGAGTGCGGGCGCTCGCGCTCGGATTGGCCGGCGCTCTCCTCGCCGCCCGGCGCGGGTGGACACTCAACCTCGGCCTGTTCGCGGGCTACGCCGTCTACCTCGGAATATTCACGATCCACTCCCCGACGCACGAGTATTACCAAACGATCCTGATCGCGTTGATCGCGCTGGGCCTCGGTTGGATCGCCGCAGAGCTGATCCGCGCGATTTCCGCGCTCGGCGGCCGCTCGCAGAGGAAAGATCTCCTGCTGGCGGCACTCGTGGTCGCGGGGCTAGCTCGGTACGCCTACGTCGCGAAAATGCCCACCACCGGCCCTTGGCGATACGGGTCGCGGATTCGCCCAGTCCTCGAGGAAGGCCGCGCCCAGCGAGAGCGCTCGGTCGAGGCCGTGCGCGCCGCGCGGGATGCGATGGGCCCCGAGGCGCGTCCCGTCGCGCTCACCAACGAGTACGGCTACGTCTTCGAGTATTCGGCGAACTTGCGGATTGCGGTGTGGCCGAGGAAAGCGGATTTGGCGTTCCTGATCGCCGCGGGTCTCGACAAGCCCGGCGTGACCGCGGAGGAGCGATTGGAGTCTTTCATCGCCGCGGGTCGCACCCACTTGGTGGTCATCGATTTTCCCGAGTACGAATTGTGGCCCGATTTGAAGGCCGCGCTCGAACGGCGGGGCCGCTTGATCCGCTCCGGCCCGGACGCGCTCGTCTTCGAACTGCGGTAGCGGTCAGTTGAAGAACTCGGCGACCCGGGCGCTGAATCCGGGGATCACCTCGCCGCCGTCGATGGTGTCGGTCGGGCCGTATTCGACGCCGCGCAGGGTGCCGGTGTAGACCATGACGGTTTGATCATCCGGATCGACGACCCAAATCAGTTTCACCCCGGCGGCGAGATATTCGCCAATTTTCTCACGGACATCCGCGCGTCGATCGTCCGGAGAAAGCACTTCCACCGCCAGTTCGGGGGCGAATTCGGAGTAGGTATCCGGAAGGAACGGCATGCGTTCGAGGCTGTAGAAGCAGAGATCGGGTCCGCGAACCGTGTCCGGATCTCGCTCTACGAGCACGCCGGTATCGTTTATGAGCACCCAGCCGAGTTTGTTCGCTTCGACGAATGTTCCCAGCCGGCGATCGATCTTCGAGCAGACGTGCCCATGTCGGGGTTTGGGACGTGACACTTCGACAACCTCCCCTCGCACGAGTTCGAGTTGCGCGCCGTCCGATGGCTCGGGCATCCGGGCGAACTCTTCCGCCGTGATCAGACTCGTTGCGACCGTTGACATGGTACACCCCCGTTCGATGATCCTATTTTACAGGCCGTACCCCAACTTCCGCAATTGGGCCCGGGTGGCGTCGCTCCACGGGTAGATGCTCGGGTGCGGCGGGTTGGCGACGGCTTCGTATCCGGGGGACCGCGGCAGTCCGGCGATGCTGTAGATGAGGTTGTCCCGCGTGACGAGGGGCAGCAGATAGGTGCCGGGGCCGGGGAAACCTTTGTCCGGCACGACGGCTTGGGAGAGATTCGCGACTTCGATCTCGGTCCCGACGGGCGGACCCGCGTCGCCGATGCGCTGGGCGATCTTCACCTTGCCGCTCGGTTTGCCGTCCGGCCCCGCGACGACTTCGGCCGCG
>JANOSQ010000213.1:0-7259 GCA_031415915.1 Fimbriiglobus sp.
GGGCGCGAGGTCGCCGCTCGCCACGGCGAAAACGACTTGCCCGGCGATCTGCTCGTAGATGGGGTCGGTGGAATCGGGCCGCACGCGGATGGTCATGGCCGGCGTCTCGCCGAAGTGGTGTACCAGTTACCTAGTACAGTAATCAACGGCGCGGTGCGGGTCAAGGCGAAAATGGCGGATTCGGAATTTGGGCGGCCAGCATCACTTCGAGCGGGTGCAAAGCTTCCCGGCCGGTGAGGTCGCGGATTTGGTGCCGGCAGCTGGTGCCGGTCGCCACGATAGTCGCTTCCGGCGCCGCCGCCAACTTCGGAATCAGGTCGAGGTTCGCGATCCGCACGCTCAGGTCGTAGTGCCGCTTCTCGTAGCCGAACGCCCCGGCCATGCCGCAGCAGCCCGCGTCGAGGGCGGTCGCATCGCAGCCGGCGCCGGCCAGCGCGTCCATCGTGCCGCTCACGCCGACGAGCGCGCGCTGGTGGCAGTGCGGGTGGAACAACGCTCGCTGACGGTCGGTTGTCACCGGCGGCAGAACCTTCGCCAAGAAGCTCTCCGCCAGTTCGGCCGACTTCGCCACGGCGTCGGCCGCGGCGCCGGGGACGAGTTCCGGCCACTCGTCCGCGAGGGTGAGGATGCAGCTCGGTTCCAACCCGAGGATCGGCACGCCCTCCGACGCCGCTCCGGCCAACTTCGCGATGCCCGCTTTCGCCAACTCGCGCGCATCGCGCAGGTACCCCTTCGAGATCATCGCCCGCCCGCAGCAGACCGACGCCAAACTCACGGAATATCCCGCGCCCTCCAACAGGGTCACCGCCGCTTGGCCGATCCGCGGCTCTTGGAACGTCGTGAAGCAATCGTCGAGCAGAATCACCTTCTTCTGTCCGCCGCTTCGCACTCGCTTCCCGAACCACTTCCGAAAATGCTCGCCGTGCAACTCCGGCAAACTCCGGCGCCGGTCGATCCCGGCCAACCCTTCGAGCAACCCGCGAACGACCGGCCGGCGGGCGATCCAATTCGACAGACCGGCGAACTTCGCCCCCAACGGGCTGAGGCGGTGGACGTTCTTCACCAGCGTGTGCCCCAGCGGCCGGTGGTGCTTCGCGTAGTACGCCTGTTGGAACTCCGCCTTCAGCTTGGCCAGATCGACGTTGCTCGGACACTCGGCTTTGCACGCCTTGCAACTCAAACAGAGATCCATCACCGGCGCGACCCAGCGCGAAGCCAGCGGGGTCGTTTCCGTCGGCTCGCTCAGCGCGATGCGCAGGGCGTTCGCCCGCCCGCGCGTGCTGTCGCGTTCGTCGAGCGTCGCCCGGTAACTCGGGCACATCGCGCCGCCTTGCGTCTTCCTACAAACGCCGGCACCGTTGCAGAGTTCGATGCTGCGGAAGAAGCCGCCCTGCTTGGAATAATCGAAGATCGTCTCGGTTTCGGGCGTCGTGGCGCCGGGAGTCAAGCGCAGGTTCTCCTCCATCGCGGGGGCGTCGACGATCTTGCCGGGGTTCAGCACGTTGGCGGGGTCGAAAGCGCGCTTCACTTGGCGGAAGGCCTCGTACATCCGCTCGCCGAACATCTTGCGGTTCCACTCGCTGCGCACGAGTCCGTCGCCGTGTTCACCGCTCAGGGAACCGTTGAACTCCAGCACGAGGTCGGTCACGTCGCCCATGATCGCGCGCATCCGGCCGATGTCGGCGACCGCGTGCAAATTCAACACCGGGCGGATGTGCAAGCAGCCGACGCTGGCGTGGCCGTAGAAGGCGCCGTCGGTGCCGTGCCTGTGGAAGATCTCCCGGAAGCGCGCGGCGAACTCCGGCAACCGCTCGGGGGCGACGGCGCAATCTTCGACGAACGTGACCGGCTTGCCGTCGCCGGGCATCCCGTACAGCAGCGGTACGGCGGCGCTGCGGAGGCTCCAGAGCGGATCGCGCAGCGCCGGGTCGGTGGCCCGCACGGCCGCTGACATCCCCTTGACACCGTTCAAACGCCGCGCGAGCTGCTCGACGCGGTGCTCGACCTCCGCGACGGTGTCGCCGAAGAATTCGACCATCAACAACGCCGCCGGTCGGCCGTGGATCGCGGCCATCGTCCGGCTCAACGAGAGTTGATTGCGGGCCAAGTCGATGAGCATCGAATCCATCAACTCCACCGCGGAGGGCTGGAATTCCAGACAGATCGCGAGCGCGTCCAACGCCGCGCCGAGGGAATCGAAATGCGGCACGAGCAATCCGCGCTGCTCGGGGCGGGGAACCAAGCTCAGCTCCGCGCCGGCGACGACCGCGAGCGTCCCTTCCGATCCGACGAGCAGGGGCACGAGCGAATTGGCGTGCGACTTCGCGTTCTCCGGCAGCAGGCCCGCGAGGTTGTAGCCGCTGACCTTGCGCAGAATCTTCGGCGTTCGGCGCTCGATCTCGTCGGCGTTGTCGCGGACGATGCGCCCGACGTCGCGGTAGACACGCCCTTCGCCGGTGGGGAGTTCCTCCTTCGCATCCCGCTCGACCCCGGAGAGTTTGCGGAACGTCGGCATCGAACCGTCCGCGAGGATCGCCGTCAGCGAATGGACGTGATCGACCGTCTGCCCAAAGAGCACCGAGCGCGCCCCGGCGGAGTTGTTGCCGATCATCCCGCCGAGCGTGGCCCGGTTGATGGTGGCCACATCCGGCCCGAACATCAGCCCGTGCGGCGCCAACTTCGCATTGAGATGCTCGAGCACCACTCCGGGTTGCACCGTCACCCGCCGTCCCGCGACATCGACTTCGCCCACGGAACTCAGGTACTTCGAGCAATCGAGCACAATGCCGGGGCCGATGCTCTGACCGGTCAAGCTGGTGCCTGCGCCGCGGGCGGTGATGGGGACGTTCAACTCCGCGGCGATCTGCACGGTCGCCTGCAAATCGGCGACGGTCCGCGGCACGACGACCCCGAGCGGCACGATGCGGTAGTGGCTGGCGTCGGTGGAGTAGAGCTGCCGGGAGGTGTCGTCGAAGCGGACTTCCGCCGACGTGTGGTGGGCCAAGTATTTGACGAGGGATTCGCGCCGAACCGCGAGGAAATCGGATGGGGTCATGGAGGGGATTGTAGGTGAGCCAGACCTCACCCCCTAACCCCCTCTCCGAAACGGAGAGGGGGAACCGGACAAGATTACTCTTTCTCCCCCTCTCCGTTTCGGAGAGGGGGCCGGGGGGTGAGGTCTCTTTGATTCCGCACGAAGAACCGCACGCGGTCGGTCTTCGTCACCATCGTCCATTCGCCGGGCCGCTGCTCGAAGTAATCCCCGTAGCCGGAGGGGTTCGCGGTCAACGCGAAATCGAAGCGGCCGTACTCGGCTTGCCAGCGCGCCATGGCCTCGGCGGTGCCGGTGGTCTCGGCGTTGACGAAGTCGATGAGCCAATCGTCGCCGAAGACTTCGCAGCGGTCGTCCACGAAGACGCGGTATCCGGGGCAGTGGTACTCGATGTAGCCCCCATAGATGTACTCGCAGAAAATCTTCTTCCCCGCGCCGGGCGACTTCGGTTCGTGCGCCCGCAACTCCTCCAGCGCTTCCGTCGGCCAGCGCGTCGGTTCCAGTCGAGCGCAACCGGTTCCCAAAAGGGGTACCGGAACCCGCGCCGCTTGGAGAGCCAAGGCCAGGCCGACGCAGACGAGCGCCGCGATCCCGATTCCGCGAGCCGTGCCGGTGGTCGGCGCCTTCGGCTCGTAGACGTCCGGCCGTTTCCGCGCCAACCAGAGCGCGTAGCGCGTGTGCGGCCAGAGGTCGATGAGGGCGACCATGCCGACGACGGCGAAGAGCGAACCGTGCCGCACGCGCAAGCAGGCTTGGATCAACCAGAAGATCGGGATGAGCCACGCCACACGGGGTTTGTTCGGCAGCGTCCCGGCCAGCACCGCCAAGTAGAGGACGCCGAAGGCGAGCATCGGCCACGATTGCGGATCGGCGAAATTCAGCCGGGAGTGCTCGACGATGATCTCCGGTAACCGCGGCATCCCGCTGTAGATGTACATCCAAGTGCGGAAGACACCGTCGCCGTAGGGCGTGAGGAACGCCGTGATTCCGCAAGCGATTCCGATGGCTGACAACCCGATGACCGTGCGGACCGTGCGGACGGGGCTAGCCCAGCCGAGCGCCCGCCACGCGAGCCAACCGGCGAAGGCGAGGCCCAGGGTCGTCAACCCGCCGAGCATCCCGCCGTGGACGTTCGTCCAAATCCAGTAGAGCGGGATGAGCCAAGCGAGCTTGCGCAATCCGATGGCGCCGGTTTCGAACGCGAGGATCGCCCGCATCGTGATCGCCATGGCGACCATGGTGAAAAGGTGGGGCCGCACGTGGAAGTGCGAACTCGCGGCGGCGATGGCCAACAGCGTGACGCCGACCGCGAAGATCGGGTGCAGGCCGGTGCGGATGAACTTGGCCGCGAGCCAAGAAAACAGCGCCGCGACGATGGCCGTGGCGCAGACGAGCAGTGAATCGAGGCCGCCGACGCGGTGGACGGCGGACATCGCCACTTCGCCGAGCCACTGGTAGGGCACCCACGGATCGCCCGCGCGGGTGAAGGTGAACGGGTCGCGGTCGACGAACCCTTCGCGCAAGATTTTGTCGCCGACGACGGTGTGCCAGAACATGCCGGGGTCTTGCAGGAAGCGCGGCCCCACGGAGAGCAACGTCAGCCAGAAGAGGACGAAGAGGGCCGGGCCGGGCCAGAGGATCTTCATGCGGGCACCAACCCCGGGGAGGTCGAGCGGGCGGGAACCCGCAGGCCGAAATAGGCGATCAGCGTCAACGGGGCGACCCATGCGTAGGCGTAGGACCAGACGCCCGCCGCATTCATCGCGAGCATCGCGATGTTGGCCCCGGCGAAGAGGCCGAGCGCGAACCAGCGGCGCTGGCCGGTCAGCGTGTTCGCCGCGTGCCAGATCGGGATCAGCAACAGCGGCAAGTCGAAGTGCCACGCTCCGTACGGTGCCGTCGCGAACGACACCAGGAGGAGTGCCGGCATCTGCTCGGCCCAATTCCAACTTCGCCCGTGCGCCCGCCAGTGCCTCAGGAACCACGCGGTGCCCAGCAGCATCGGCGCGAACTGTAGCCAGAAGTGCCGCTCGCCGAAGGCGAAACGCAGGAACGTGCCGAGCGTCAGCGACACCCACTGAGTCGGCGGGTGGTCGCGGTAGGCGGCGAAGTAGTGCGACCACAAGTCCGTGTTGAAGGCCATCGGGATCAGCGTGAAGAGCACGCCGCCGAGGATTCCCCCGAGCACGATGCGATAGCGCCGGTGTTGGAACGCATCGAGGGCGACCGCGAGCCAGAGCAGGTAAGCGAGGTGCGGTTTGATCGCCAGCAGCACCGCCGCGGCGCCGGCGAGCATCGGGTAGCCGCGTTGGACGCAGAAGACGAACAGCGCCGCCCCGAGCACGAGCAACCCGGCGATCTGCCCCGATTGCAAGAGGAACAGCGTGGGGATGAAGGCGAAGGTGAGGGCGAGTCGCCGCCAGACCTCACCCCCCGACCCCCTCTCCGCAACGGAGAGGGGGAGAAAGAGATTCTTATTCCGGTCCCCCCTCTCCGCTTCGGAGAGGGGGCTAGGGGGTGAGGTCTGCGTTCTCAAAATTAGCGCCGCACCCACCAAGCAGCCCGCTTGCAAGAACAGCCACACGAACTGCCCCAGTCGCGCCGGCAGCGCCCCGAGCGGCATCGCCACGCTGAGCGTCCAAGGCGGGTTCCACATCATGATCGCTTCGTCGGTGTCGCGGCCGGCGCCGCGCTCCAGCGGCAGCAGCAACTCCGGCGAATACGGATTCTGCCCGTGCAGGTTCAGCCGGCCCGCGGCCCAGTATTCGACGTAATCGTCCGGCGGCCAAATGCCGGGATCGTTCAACAGCGGCAGCAGCAACACCCCGGCGCCGACCACCAGTGCGACGAGGGCGAGGCTCGAAAGGAGCGTGCGCGTCGTCATGCGGGCACCGCTTCGGAACGGATGCTCGAGCGCGGATTCAAACCGGCGCCGACGGCCAAGTAGCCGAGCGCGATCGCGGGGGCAAACCACGGATTCGTCATCGAGTTCTCCCGCAGCAGCGTCAGCAATGCGAGGAGGTTCAACGCGCCAAAGGCCACGGCGAAGCGGATCGCCAGCGCCCGGTGGGCACTCAGCCAGACGGCCGCCTGCACGACCGGGATCAGCAGCACGACGAGGTCGAAGCCCCACGCGCCGTAGGGTGCCGCGAGCAGCGAGACGATGGCGACACGCGGGAGTTCGACCGTCCAATTCCACGTCGCCCGGCGCCGGTACCAGTAGACGGCGACGAGTGGCAGCACCACCAGCAGCGGCAGAAACATCGCGCGGAAGGGTTCGGCCGGCAGCGCTTGGCGGATGGCGTAACCGAGCGTCGGGTGAACCCATTCGCGGATCGTGTTGTGCGACGCCGCGGCCCCGGCCCCGGTCGCTTCGCGATACTGGCTCCAGATGTCCGGGTTCCACGCCAACGGAATCAGCCCGCAGACGGTCAGCGTCAGACCGCCCGCCAAGATCGTGCGCCGGTGGCGGCTCTTGTGGATCGCTTCCAGAATCAACAACATCGCGAACGGCGCGAACAAGTGGGGTTTGATCGCCGTCAGCGCCGCGGAACACCCCGCCAAGGCGAAGCGCTGCCGGCGAACCGCCCAGAGGAACCCGACGAGCCCGAGCAAAAGTAACCCGGAGATTTGCCCGAGGAGCAAGAGGAAGAGCGTCGGCGCGAAGCCGAGGGCCAAAGCGAACGCGAGCCAAGCCCGTTCCCGAGACCCGCCGAAGATTCCCCACAACAACCGCGCGGAGCCGGCGACAGCCGCGAAGTTCAACGCGAACCAGAGCAACTGCCCGAGTCGCCAGTGCATCGCCCCGAGGGGGAGTGCCAACGGCAGCGTCCAGGGCGGGTTCCACATCATCACCGGGTCGTCCCAGTTCGAGCCGATCTCCCGTTGAATCGGGCAAAGCACGCGGCCGTCGTAGGGGTTGTTCCCGGCCAGCGTGGCCCGGCCGGCGCTCTGATACTGGAGGTAGTCGAAGGGGCGGAGCACCGCGGCATTGCCGAAGTGCGGGGTGAAGCGGACGCCGACCGCGCCGACGACCACGAGGAGGATCAGGACGAGCAAGCGGGTGCGACGCGTCATGCCGGACTCTAGTGCGCAGACTCCCGCCGGGCGAATTTTCTTCCGTTCGTAGAATTGCCCTCCCCCGCCCCCGGTGATCCATGAGCGAAGGCCGCGTTGTACCGCCCCCGACCTATTCCACCTGGCCCCT
>JANOSQ010000214.1:0-4964 GCA_031415915.1 Fimbriiglobus sp.
CGACCTCACGGAAATGGCCAACTCCGCCCCGGTGCGGAAGCTCATCAACATGGTGTTGCTGATGGCCATCCGCGACCACGCGTCCGACGTCCACTTCGAGCCGTTCGAAGACGAATACAAGATGCGCTACCGCTGCGACGGGGTGCTCTACGAGATGGTGCCGCCGCCCCGCCACTTGGCCGCCGCCATCAGCAGCCGGATCAAGGTCATGTCGAACCTCGACATTGCCGAGCGCCGTTTGCCGCAGGACGGCCGCATCGAACTCAACGTCGGCGGCAACGCGGTCGACCTCCGCGTCAGCGTCCTCCCGACCATGTTCGGCGAAAGCGTCGTCATCCGGGTGCTCGACCGCTCGAACGTCGGCCTCGACCTCGAACGGATCGGCATGCCGGCCGACATGCTCGTCGAGTTCCGCAAGGTCATCCACAAGCCCAACGGCATCGTGCTCGTGACCGGGCCGACGGGGGCCGGAAAAACGACGACGCTCTATTCGGCGCTCTCCGAACTCAACGACATCGAAACCAAGATCATCACCACCGAAGACCCGGTCGAGTACGAAATCGACGGCATCACGCAGTGCATGATCAACGCCGAGATCGACCTGACCTTCGCCAGCGCCCTCCGGGCCATCCTCCGGCAAGACCCGGACGTCATCCTCGTCGGCGAAATCCGCGACTTGGAAACGGCTTCGATCGCCATCCAAGCGTCGCTCACGGGCCACTTGGTGTTCAGCACGCTGCACACGAACGACGCCCCGAGTTCGATCACCCGCTTGCGGGATATGGGCGTCGAACCGTTCATGATCACGGCGACCGTCGAAGCGATCGAGGCCCAGCGATTGGTTCGGCGCAACTGCCTCCACTGCCGCTCGGCCTACGAACCGACGCGGGACCAGCTGATGGAACTGAACCTGAAGCCCGAAGATTTGAAGGGCCGCAAGTTCTTCTTCGGCGAAGGCTGCGACAAGTGCAACAACCTCGGGTTCAAGGGACGCACGGGCCTGTACGAACTGCTCCTGCTCGACGACGACATCCGCGACATGATCAGCCGCGGGGCCAGTACCGACCAAGTGCGGTCCTACACCCGCAAGAAGGGCATCCCGAGCCTCCGCGACGCCGGCATCCGGGCGCTGTACGAGGGCCACACGACGCTGGAAGAAGTGGTGCGGGAAACGGTGTTGGACGACGAAGGCTGATGGTGGCAGTCGGTGGTGACGCTCTCCCAGCCCTTCGGGCTGAAGAAAGGTTCGAAACATTGAGTTGCGGCGCATCGGTTTTCAATCTCTGAAAATCCGAAATCCGCAATCCCAAATCCGAAATTGGGTCTTCCGATGCCGATGTACAAATTCGAAGCGATGGACACCACCGGCACCGAAGTCAAAGACTCGGTCGAGGCCGGCAACGAAGAAGAAGCCTCGCAAAAGATCAAGGCGATGGGCTACTTCGTCACCAAATTGACCGCCATCGCGGGCAAAGGCTCCAAGGGGAAGAAGAAAAAGGTCGGGAAGTCGCGGAAGACCTTCGTGATGGGGGGCGTATCACAGAAGATGCTCACGATCTTCACCCGGCAGCTCTCCACGCTGCAGGACGCCGGCTTGCCGGTGTTGCGGAGCTTGCGCATCCTCGAAAAGCAGATGAAGCCGAGCGCCCTGAAGAACTCGCTCATCGACGTGGTCGAAGACGTCGAATCGGGGATGACCCTCTCCGAATCGATGGCCAAACACCCCAAATGCTTCGACCGCCTGTACGTGAACATGGTCCGCGCCGGCGAGGCCGGCGGTGCCCTCGAAGTCATCCTGCAGCGCCTCGCCGAGTTCAAGGAGAAGTCGCAAAGCCTGAAGAAGAAAATCATCGGGGCCATGATCTACCCGGCCGTCGTGATCTTCGTCGCCGTCGCCATCTTGATCTTCATCATGGTGATGATCATTCCGAAGTTCAAAAAGATCTTCGAGGAGTTCGGCCTGCAACTGCCCTGGGCGACCAAGACGCTCATCGGCATCTCGAACTGGATGGCCAACTACTGGTACTGGGTGCCGTTGTTCCCGCTCGGCATCTACATCATGCTGAAGCTGATCCGGCTGACGAAGGCCGGGAACTACGCCCTCGACCGGATGTCCCTCTGGATACCCGTCGTCGGCACGCTGATCGAAAAGACCATCGTGGCACGGACAATGCGTACTTTGGGAACGCTGGTCAGTTCCGGCGTGCCGATTTTGGAAGCCCTGAGCATCGTCCGCGACACGGCCAACAACGCCGTCTTCGAGAAGATGTTCCAGCGTGTTCTAGAGTCCATCCGGGAAGGCGATACGATCGCCGACCCGCTCCGCCAAAGCCGGCTCGTGGATGCGATGGTGGTGAACATGATCGAAGTCGGCGAGGAGACCGGCGACCTCGACACCATGCTGTACAAGATCGCCGACTTCTACGACGAAGAAGTCGACAACACGGTGAAGGCCCTGCTCTCGCTGCTCGAGCCGATCATGATCGTCTTCCTCGGCGGGGCCATCGGCGGCATCGTGATCGCGCTCTTCCTGCCGCTCGTGAAGCTGCTCGAGGGCCTGAGCAAATAGCGGGTGAATACCCGAGCGGTGGGCGTGAGCCCTCCGAGCCTGCGAATGTGATTCGACGATAATTCCTCGGAGGGCTTACGCCCACCGCTCGGGTTGGAACATCTGAACTCGGAAACGTGACCCCCGGAGACTCGCCATGACCCGCCGGCCCGACTCGACCCTCCGATCGGCGTTCACGCTGATCGAACTGCTGGTGGTCATCTCGATCATCGGCCTGCTCATGGCCCTGCTGCTCCCCGCGGTGCAACGGATCCGCATCGCCGGCAAGCGCGCCCAGACCGGCGCCGACATCGCCCAGCTCAGCACTGCGGCGAACAGCTTCCACCAAGAGTTTAAGTTCTACCCGCCGGAGACCTTCACGATCCCGGCGACCAGAAATGCGAGCGACGCCAATAACCAGATCCTGAACCAAATGTACCCGCGCGGCTGGCAGCTCGATCAGACGAATTCCAACACCGCGTCCGGCCTCGCCGGGGCGGGCACGGCACTCCGCGGCATTCAATGCCTCATCTACTTCACGACGGGACCGACCAACACCGGCTGGGCCATCGATGGGCCATTCGCCCCATCCACCGGAGCGACGAATAAGAAAGGCCCATTCTACGATTACAGCGGCCCGCCTTTCGTCAACTACACGCACAACGACCCCTTCGGTGTCCCCTACGTCTACTTCGGCAGCACGACCGGCCAGAAGTACGGCACCGGCGGCTTGTACACCGGCACCTCCCCCACTGCAATGACGCCGTTCACCTCGGGCGGCAAATTCGTGAACTCCGGTAGTTGTCAAATCATCTCCTCGGGGGCGAACAAACAACCCGGCCCCGGCGGAGTTTGGGCGCCCGACACCGGGGCTTATACCACGGGGCAACCGGGGGCCGATGACCTCGGGAATTTCAACGGCGGCACCCAACTCGGTTCCAACTAGTGACAGCCGACTGACACTCTCACTTGCGACCGGAGCTTTGCGATGGTGATTTCCCACAAGCGTCCGCGGGGCGGCTTCACCCTGATCGAAATCCTCGTCGTGCTGGCGCTCATCGCGACGCTGCTGGCGCTGACCGCCGGGGCCTTCTTCCGCGTCCGCGCCGGCCAGATCAAAGCCGCCTCCGAAGCGACCTTACAGAAGCTGAACACGGCCCTCGACAACCGGATGAAAACCATCCAAGAATCGGTGAACGAGGACGCCAGAAAGAACCAGGGGCAGTGGCCGTTCGCGCTAGCTGCAGCGAATGGCGACCCGGATGTCGCCAAGTCGCTGCTGATGTATGCGAAGGTCAAAAACGAACTGCCGATGACCTTCGCAGAAGCGAAAGCCCCTACGATCGTCATCACATCCACAGGGACGATCACCTTGCCGGCCCGGGCGAACTTCAGTGTCCTGCCGAACAGCACGGCGAACTCTCCGGAGGAATCCGGGGCCTGTTTCTACATCGCCGTCCTCACCAGTGGCGGCGGTGGGGCGATGACCGACGGAGACGGTTTGCAGCAGCAATCGTCGGATTTCACCGGTGCGAGTTGGAGCGGCAGCGCCCGCGTTTTCAAAGACGCTTGGGGAACTCCGATCGCCTTCGTGCGGCACGCGTATACGGCCGAATTGAATGCATCACCATTCCTCCGTGGTGGCAACAGGGGCCGTGACTCGTTCGACCCGGCATCGAAATTCAACGCGACGACCCTGCCGCCGGCGACTTGGACTCAGATCCGAGGTACACCGCCGGCGTTCATCAATGCCAACGTCCCTGCGGCTTACAATTACAACACGCCGGCCGATTTCACCCGGGCGCCCAACCACGTCTCGACGCTGATCTCGGCCGGGCCGGACAAGCTGTTCACCACGGGGACGTACGACGCGTTCGCCGGCACCAACAACGATAACCTCCTCAGCTACCGCCTGCGCCGCGAAGGCGCCAAGGGGGATTGACCCATGCGAATTCCGACGCCGCGCCCGCTCCGCGCGGGCTTCACGCTCATCGAACTGCTCGTGGTCATCGGGCTGATCTTGCTCCTCGTGGGCATCTCGGTGTCGATCTCGTACTCCGGGCTGATCGATTCCCACAAGACCGTCGGCGCCGGCGACCGCGCCTCCGGCTGGCTCATCATCGCCCGCAGCAAGGCCCAGCGCGAAGGCGCCCCCCGCGGCGTGCGCTTCATCATCAACGGCACGCAGATCAAGGAAGCCCAGTACCTCGAAGTCCCCGACCCGTACACCGCGCGGCCCCACCAGTCCACACCGAGTGTGCGGCCCCGGATCCAAATCGCGGACAACGGCACCGGCACCCGCACGGCCACGCTTGTCGGCACGGACATAAACGACCTCAACAACAACGTCGCCGCCGGCGATGTGCTTTCCCTCCCCGATTACGGGGTGCTCGTCCGCATCCGCAGCATGCCCGTC
>JANOSQ010000215.1:0-9918 GCA_031415915.1 Fimbriiglobus sp.
TTCACGAGACGATGGATGTGAGCCTGTTGCGACTCGATCTGTTTGCGAAGTTCGGAAACCACGCCGCGCAATTCGACGATCACCGCTTCCGCATGGGTCAGCATCTGGCGAAGATCGGTGTTGGCATCCATCGGCGGCATGCGGGATTGAACACCGTCCTGCAATCCAAGTAGCGCAATTCACGCCGGAGTTTTGTATCGCTGGCGTTCGCGGGCCTTCGTGGGATCGAGGCCCCCGAGGATCATTGCCAATTGGGTCGGAGTGACGGTCACGCTGGCGTCGCTCGTTGTAGGGAAGGCGAAGGTGCCTTTTTCCAATCGTCGCAGGTAAAGTGCGAATCCGTCGCCCATCCAGGCCAGGATCTTGAGCTTGTCGGCACGGCGGGCCTTGAAGACGAACAGGTCTCCAGAAAGCGGATCACCCTTCAGAACCGACCGCACCACCCCGGCGAGGGAGTCGATCCCCTTCCGGCCGTCCACCGGCTCGACGGCGATGAGTATGCGGCCACCGGGAAGCAGGTTCAACATGTGGCCGCCCCCACGGCGGCGACCAACCGGGTGATGGCGTTGGCCGCGGCCCCCAGCGGCACCCGAACCACGACGCCCGAGCGGAGGACGACCTCGGCCATCGGCTCGGCCACGACACGAACGGGCACGAACACCGACGGCGGGGACGAAGGCGACTTCCCGCGGGACGAGTCGCTCGGTTCGAGGGCCAGGATGCGTCGCCAGCGGTCGAAGTTCGACCGGGTGAGCTGGCGGGCGCGGCAGAATGCGTTGACGGATTGGCCGGATCTCTTCCAGGCGTCAATCGTCGCACGCCAGGTGTGGATCT
Source organism: Fimbriiglobus sp. (assembly GCA_031415915.1). Taxonomy (GTDB): domain Bacteria; phylum Planctomycetota; class Planctomycetia; order Gemmatales; family Gemmataceae; genus JALHQU01. Next base: position 835 of record JANOSQ010000215.1, read on the forward strand.
TCTCGGGACGCTGTCTCGACATGACGGAGTTCTCCCTGGGGAAAACTCACAGGTTACCCGACGACGCAAGGCGTCATTTCACCGGTTTCACCGGACACGTACGTTGCATCGACACGGTGGACTTCAAAGTGAAATTGGGCCGTCGTTGGTCGGATACGGCGTCTGGACGCCGGCCCCGGGACCTACGAAGAGAGTGTCAAGATTTCCAATGCGAATGCGACGAGGCAAGGGGAACTGGGCTCGTCGTCGACTTTCCCGAATCGTGCCTCTCGGGAACACCGGGCCGTGCAACGCCGATGGTTATCCGCAGTGGCCGAAGACTCGGGCTGACCCGCAGGATTGGACGCCTGCGGCAGCTACAAGCATCTACAGCCAACTGGGCAAGGCGTGATGGGTACCGTCGGCCGCGACGTCCCCAGGCGGAGACGAACTGCGCCTGCGGCCGTCCCACGCGTAGGGGGCCCGATGCGGCCCCATTTGCCCCCTGCGCATGCCCAGACATCAAATAGGGCAAAAGGCCCGCAGCGGCCGATACGCCGCCCGCACCGGCCAGGAAGGGTGCTCCGGCCATCGCGCCGCCACCGGCCGCTCCGGCCCCGCCCAGAATCATGATCTTCGGCAACGGCGTCAGACGTCGCGGATCGATGCCCATGCCGTGGAAGATGGCGTCCGAACCGCCCATGACCTTCCCGAGGAGGCCGCCCTTGCGGTTGGAACCGGCCATGGGGTCGAATTGCCCGTCTTCGTCCATCATGTCCCGGCTCTGGCCGTAGTCGTCGAGGAAGCCGGCGAAGCGGTCCTCCAGCTCCGGGACGACGATTACGAAGTCGTCCGCGAAGCGGCGGCGAGAGTCCTCGCCGCGATCGGAACCAAAGCCAAGTCGGCGCTGCGGGGGGGCGGCCCGCCACCGGGACGAAGCCGTGCGCGAGATCGCCCGCGAAGCCTTGGATGAAATGGCGTGAAGCCGCGCGCCTCAACCCGCGTCATCGGTCGAGAACTACCGCAGCTCGAACGGGCCGGGGAACGCGAAGGCTTTGTAGCGGAAGTGGACGCGGGCCGCGGTGCCGATGTCGGAGAGCCCATCCCCGTTCGCATCGGCTGCGATCACGTCGACCCCGTCCCCATAGCCCGGGTCGTAGGAGAGGACGCTCGCCACCTCCGCGGAGCTTTCCCCGCGGAACACTATCATGCGCTAGCTGCCGACGAGCGAACTGGGAGGTCGAATGGTGGACGGGCTTCGGCCCGACTTTTAGTCTTCATACTGCTCCGGCTCGGCGATCTCGATCCCCGCGCGTCGCAGGGCCGCCCGGATGTCGGGGTGCACGTCTTCCACATCGTAGGTGTCCATGTCGTCGCCCTCGAACACCTTGAGCAGACGTGCGGTGAAGTCGATGCGAAATTCCCGATCCGGGATGTTCGCCTGGATGAGCGGCCACATCTCGCAGAACAGCTTGCTCCCGCTCCTCCAGCTCATGCCCAAACCCCCTCGCCCAACGCGCCCGACAATGTGATCCCCGCAAACGATACCGCGGCGGTGTCCGCTGCAGCTTGCTTCGGCGAAGCCGGTGGGCGGCCCGCTCACTTCACCGTCGGCACCCCGTCCTCGAACGACACCCGCTTGGTGACCGGCCGGTTGGCCTTCGCGGCCCGCGCCAGCGCCTCGCCCCTCGCCTCCCCGAGCGGGATGTCGATGCGGAAGTTCCCCCGCAGCGATGGGCACCGAGAGGGGAATGCGGGGGTACCAAATGGCTACCCGCAGCGATCAACGGCCTTCCGCTTCGGCCTTTCGGCATCTTTCCGGAGGGATTCTGCCGAACGGTAAGGCAAGGTTTCCGGAGCGCAATCCGACGCGCTTTCGGGACGGTTGTCGAGAGCATCGCGCGGTGTCGCTCCGTGAAGGTAGCACAGATCGACGACGGCACGATAACGGGAGTGAGCAGACTCACGGAATTCCGCTACTCCGAGTTGTTCGTATCGGCTATCCTGAACTCTCCCACCCCGGAGCCCTTCATGTTCCGTTTGAACCTCGGCACCTCCGACCACTACTGCGACGGCGTTTCGCGCCGGAACTTCCTCCAGCTCGGCGTCGCGGGCATGGCGGCCGTCGGATTGCCCGAAGTCCTGCGGGCGAAAGAAGCGTCGCCGGGATCATCGAAATCGGCCAAGGGCACGTCGGTCATTCTCCTCTGGCTCGACGGCGGCCCGAGCCACATCGACATGTACGACATGAAGCCCGATGCGCCGGCGGAATACCGCGGCCTCTGGAAGCCAATCCGTACGAAGGTGCCCGGCTTCGACATCACGGAACTCTTTCCGAAGCAGGCGAAGCAGACCGACAAGTTCTCGATGGTGCGGTCACTGCACCACGACACCGGCGACCACTTCGCCGGCGCCCACCGGATGATCACGACCAAGGATATGGGCGTGAGCGGGGCCAACACCGCCCCGAAGTTCCCCGGCATCGGAGCCATCGTCGACCGGGAAGTCGGCGCGCGCCGGCGCGGCATGCCGGGGCACGTTGCGGCTCCGCATTCGGCCAGCGTCGGGCTCGTTCCCGGCTATTTCGGCGGCCAGATGCTCGGCGCGGAGCACGATCCGTTCCTCACAGGCGACCCCAACACGCCGAATTTCCAGGTGCGGAACTTCAACCTCGCGGCCGGGCTGACGCTCCAGAAAATGGAAGACCGCCGCACGCTGCTGAACCACTTCGACAAGTCCCAGGCCCATCTGGCAAAGCACCCGAGCGCCAAGGCGATGGATCGCTTCGGCGAAGAGGCATTCGAGTTCGTCACGGGGCCGCAAGCCCGCAAGGCGTTCGACATCGGCAAAGAGGACGTTCGACTCCGCGACCGCTACGGGCGGAACAGCTTCGGACAATCGGCGCTGCTCGCGCGGCGTCTGGTGGAAGCCGGCTCGACGTTCGTCACGGTCCACTCGGGCGGCTGGGACCACCACTGGGATTTGAAGGAGAGCTACGAGCGGATGCTGCCGCAAGTGGATGCGGCCGTGGCGTCGCTCTTCGAGGACCTCGACGATCGCGGCCTGCTCGACACCACGCTGGTGGTGCTCTGCGGCGAGTTCGGGCGCACGCCGAAGATGAACGACGGCGGCAACGGCGGAGCCCCCATGAGCAAGGGCACCCCCGGCCGCGACCACTGGGGCGATGCCATGTTCTGCCTGATGGGTGGCGGCGGCGTGAAGGGTGGACAAATCGTCGGCTCCACCGATCGCCTCGGGCGCAGACCCCATACGGGCGCGGTCACGCCGTCGAACGTCCATGCCACGATCTACCGAATCCTCGGGATCGACCCGAAGCTGCAACTGCTCGAACCGGGCGGGCGGCCCGTCAATGTGCTCGACGATCCGACTCCGATCTCCGAACTGCTGTGACGACAGATCCATGCTCACGCATTCTCAACTCAGCTTCGCGACGCGGGGGCGAGGGTTTTTCACAAACCGGCCGACCTGCGCTTCCGCCCACGCGGCGCTGATCCACCACCGCTCATTCCGGCGATACTCGCGTGCCTGGCGGGCTCCGGCCAATGCTACGGGACCGCGGCCGGAGATCTTGTATGCGACGATCACATCCTCTTGGGCGTCGGCCCCCCGCCTCGATGATCGAGCGGTACTCGCTGGCGGCGAAGGGCCACGCGATTACGGGGCAGCAGCGCGGCCAATAGCCCGATGCAGACCTTCGCCCACGTTGGAACCCGCCGACGCATCGCATGCCCTCCGCCGCCGAACGCACCCGAGCCCAGCAGCTCCGCCGCACATTGCAGCGATGAACTTCATTTAACCTATCGCGGCGGTGACTGCTGCTGCGTCTGGATACATCTCATGGCCTCGGTGGCGACGGGCCGAACCTGTCGCCAAGGTAACTGAGGTCGCCGGCAAGCCGGTCCTCGGCGTGGATCTAGCCTAGCAGAATCACAAAATCCATACTCCATGGTGGTCGGATTCAAAATGTCCCGGCTTCGACCCCACGAACGATCATGAAACGTTTGAGGCGGTCTCTATCGTCAAACTGTAAGTCAATAAGGATTTTCTTCGATCGCAAGACATCACCGAATCTGGGATCGGCAAAGTCTGCTCTGTAGCCGGGGTTCTTGGCTGGGAACGTTTCGATCGAATATTCGATCCCTTGCGAATCGAACCAAGCTTTGACCACGTCCCTGCTGCTGCCTATTGGGACATTGGTACGGAAGTCTTCCTCCAGCATCCGAACCCGATTTTCCCCGGCGCGTTCATCGAGACGAACCCAGACCACACTACCAACGCAACTGAGGAACAGACCAACCAGTACAATCCCCAGCGCAATCGATATTGCGATGAGGACTTTCTTGGTAGCGCTTTTCGGTTCTTTCCGCTCGTCCCGATTCGCTGGATCGCTTGCCGTGCTCTTGTGCTGAGTCATGCAACTTCTCGTATTGGGTGAACGGACTAATTTGCTGGCTGTGCCCGGCTCACTTCTTTGGATCGGTGATCGTCTTGAGTGTGTCGGCGGCGAACAGTCGTAAAGACGAGGACTCGTACACCGGAGCCTTCAGCTTGCCCGGCAGGAACGGTTCCGGCGGAGAGACAAGGCCGGGGGCGGCAGAATCCGACGGCGCGCAGAACATGCACTCGCCCGTTCTACCCTGCGCTTTTCCTTTCTCGTCGGGAGTTTCCCCCTCTCCGCGGCACGCGAGACCGGACGGCCGTTGATCGACGAACCGCTTCACGGCGGGGGCGAGGGGCTTCGCGGACGGGCCGAGCCGACGGATGACGACCAGGGCCCTCGGGTCGCCGGCCTCCAACGCCCGCTCGAGCACCTTCAGAGCGAGTGGCAGGTCCGCCGGGTTGACGTGGGCCAGTGCCGCCGGCACCCAGATGGGGCAAGCCCAAGGCCCGCTTTCGTCAGTTGGCTTCTTGTCAAGCCACTCGCGGGTCCACTCGCGGGCCGGAGCCTGCCTCTCGGGGTGGGTCTTGAAGAACTGGATCAGGGCATCGCCCGAATCGGGAGCGGGCAGTGTCCGTCGGTCGAAACCCCCGGCCAGAGAGACGGGAAGTTCGAGCATCGCGGCCAGCGGACTCGACTTGTCCTTGTCGAGCGCGACAAGCGCTTTGCCGACGGCGGGATGCTGGAAATCGATCGCAATAAGCCCGGTGAGGGCGATGAAGCCTGCACCATCGTCCTTCTTCGAGGCCAACTCGGCCAGAACCGGGGCCAGTACCTTCGCTTTCGGGCCGAGTTGGCCGAGCGACACCATCATCTGCAAGGCGACGAGCTGGTCCCCTTCGGGTTCCTGGAGTCGTTTTTTCAGCGCCTTGAGAACCTCCGGCCGGGCCGCGTCCGGGCCGAGGGCGATCAGCGCCAGCAGCAGGTGGTCGCCCGGCGTCGTTTCGAGGAAGCCGCGCGGTTTCGCCATTTCGATGCCCGTCGCGAGGAGGGCGACGAGTTCGGGCACGGCTTCGCGGGCGACGAGTCCGATCTCCTGCAAGCAGCGTACGGCGCTCAGATAGAGCGATTTCCGTTCAGGGTCGCGGAGCAGCGCCCGCAACTCGGGCACGGCGGCGGCGCCGATCGCGGCCACCGCGTCGCGGGTGGAGTCCCCGAAGTTGCGAACCAGGGCCGGGGCCGCCGACTTCGCGAGCGGGCCGAGTGGCTCCAGCATTCGGGAAAGTCGGCGGAGTTCCACGGCGTCGAGTTGACTCTTGGCGCTCCTCTCGTCAATCCGCTTCCCGATTAACTCGGCGCAGGCGGCTCCGTGCGTGCCGGGATCTAGGCGCGCCGCGAGCCAGGCCCGTTCGAGCGGGTCCTCGACCCCCTTCTGCATGGCCGGGAGATGCACCAGCGCGGCCGGCCCCGCCCGCACGAGAATCTCGATTGCATACGGTCGAGTGTCGGGGTCCGACAGACTGTCCGCGACGGCGGCCAGCACGGCGTCGGGGACAGTCGGGCATCGGGCCAGGGCCTTGACCCCGGAGATCCGGGCGACGCCGGACTTGTGCGTCAGCAGCGGGAGGAACGTCGTCGCGGGGTCGGCGTGTCCGGCTTCGAGGGAGGGCCAGAGCAGGCAATCCGCAACGTGCCGCACCGTCGGGTTGGGATCGGCCATCGCCTGGGCGAGCGCCGGGACCACGTCCTTGGGCGGCGGCCCGAATTCGGCGCTGATGGCCCGCAGAACGGCCGAATCGGCGACCACCGCGAACGGCTGGTCCTCACTCCGTCCCGGGATGGAGCACGACGAGAAGAGCGACGCGATGAGGGCCGCATATTCCTTCGTCGCCGCCGGCCGGATCAGACGGAGCGCGCCGAGGGCTGCCGAGCGAGACCGCGCGTCCTTCGCCCGGAGGGCGTCCCGGATCGCCTCGATCCTCTCGTCGTATCGCTTGGGGTCGAAGCAAATCAGCACCGCCGCTGCCGCCAGGCGCTCTTCGATGACCTCCGATTTCAGCAGGGTTTCGACGCCGGCCGTGGCGGGCACACCGTCGGCCCCAAGGTCGGCGAGTTTCGTAAGGGTACGAAGCCGGACTGGGCCACTCTTCGACAGCAGTTGTGGTTTCAGTTCCTCTACCGATGGGCGATTCTGCTGAGCGGTTGCGAGGGTAAGACTTGCCAGCAACCAGAGCGAAGCGATCAGTGTCGTCCACTGCATGGTGTTCTCGAATGGGTTCGTGCGGTAGTAATTCAGGGAACAACGATGCGATGTTGAAAACGGAGTCTACCCCAGCGACAGGATGCTAGCAACGATTCACCAGAATAAGTGTTAGCGATTCCGAAGCAGTCACCGCATTTTAACAGTTAGACTGTGGTGCTTCTGGTGACAAAGCGGACGGCATCGTGACTCTTCGTTCCAACTCAGAATGGGCCGCTGGCCTCCCCTTCGTAACGATACCACGAGCCGAATAGATGCACGTAACGGACTACTCGATTGAGTGAGAACACCTCGCCGGGACCGCCATGCGGCCGGTAGGCTATCCCGTAATCGCTGAAGAACCCGAAGCCAGTCCTGAAATGTGTGTCTGAATCGATGATAAAGACCCCTTCAACCCGGAATAGGCCGACCCATTGCGGCATTCCGGCCTGGGCCGAACGGGCCTCTGTTCGTGCGGCGGCGAAGTCCTGAAGTTCGGTCTCACACAGCCACACTCGTACTGCCAGATCCAAGTGGGTTGTGCCGAGGGCGAAGCCCAGAACGAATACAGCAGGTGCACACCACCAAACCCGGTTTGGGCGCGGCCTTTGCCGCCTGCGAAAGTATGCGTGCAGCGATTGAATCGACCACACAATCCCTAAAAGTAAGGCGCTACCAATCAGAATGAAATGTTGAGGGCCGCCAATGAGGCCTGGAACGCCTGGTTCCGAGAAGATGAAAACGGCAGCAGCGAACCAGATGGCAAGCAGCAGAAGCGTCACTCGTCGGCAGGTGACGAGCCAAGACCATCGACGAGCCGAGGTCAGATCTGGCGAAGTGGTTCCGGTTAATTTGATATACATCATGCTTCCTGGCTCTGGAGGCTGGCGATCTATTTTCCGAATCTACAGGCTTGCAGGTAAACATGTGCCTCAATTTCTATCATCCATGGGTCTGACTTTCCGCATGATCCTCATCTGCACCTCGTGGTCGGGGTCACCCGCAATAAGCCCTGAAATCAGCCAAACAAGTCAATATCAGGCTCTAGCGGCAGGCGAGAACGACGCTAGCGCGGCGATCGCGATCCCGCACGAGACACTCGGAGACGTGCAGTACAAGAGGTACGAGGGCGTCAGTTGCACGCCTCGCCTCACGCAAAGAGCCGTCAAACGCTCCATTCCACTACGCTACGCACGGCCCGGCTCCGCCCATTTTACTTGCCTGCTGGAACCGACGGAACTCGGGCCAAGCGAAGGCCGAGGGAGTTTTCCGTGTACGACGGCGCGTTCCCGAAGCGGAGCAGCGCCGAGCAGTCCCCGCCGCTGTACTTCCAGCTACTGCCCCGGTCCACCCGGATCGAGGCCCCCTCCGCGTCGGAGCACCATTGCCACACGTTGCCGTGCATGTCGTACAAACCCAACTTGTTCGACGCGTACGAACCCACCCTCGTCGGCCGCTCCAGGTACGGTCCCTTCTCGCCCTTCCCGAACGGAAAGTCGCCGTGGAAATTCGCGTCCTTCGAGGACAGGTCGTTCGTCGGCTTCGCAAAGTAGAAGTGATACGAACACTCTTCTTCAGAAGTGGCCCCACCTCGACAAGAATATTCCCACTCCGCTTCCGTCGGCAAGCGATACACCCAACCCTTCCCCTTCTCTTTCTCGTTCAGCTTCTTCACAAACTCCTGGCAGTCGTCCCACGACACACTCTCCACCGGGAACTGCTTCAACTCCTCGTCCTTGATGTCCTTGACCTTGTCCTTCCCTTTGCCTTCGCGGGAGAAGGAGCTCGGGTTCTTCCCCGTCACCGCCTGCCACTGACCCTGCGTGACCGTGTGAACCGCGATCTCAAAATCTTCCTTGATCTCCGTCTTCTTCGCCGAACCTTTCGTGCCGTTCCACCCCATGTAAAACGTGCCCTTCGGCAAGGGCACGAATTTCATTCCGTGCGGGCCGTCCTTCGGCTTGGGAGGCTCCGCACCGGCGGAGTTGGCCGTCAGAACAGCGGTCAGGCAGAACGCACACACCAGAAGACGTGAGGACATGACGAGGCTCCATCAGGAAGACAAAACACACGGGGAACGGGACACGACGCCCCGGTTCGACCCAACCGCCACACGAGGCCACTACTGGGAGCAGGTTCCCGACCACACCGTCACTCCGCTCCGGCCTCCGGGCGACCGGAGACCGCGAAGTTGGTAGCACCGGAATCGGGGGAGCAGGTTCCCAAAGGCCCGATCATACCGCACCTACCGGGGCGTGCCAACACGCCAGACCCGGAGCGGGTTGCTCAGCACGTCGCTCGGCGTCCGGCCGTCGCTCACTTCTGGACCGGATGAAGCTCGAACAACGCGAAAAACGGGATGGGGGTAGGGGGCGGTGCGCCTTGATCGACCAAAAGGGTACTTCTGCCGCCCGGAACACGCTCATGACGACGAGAAACGACTGTCCAACGCTCGCTACTGAATAAT
>JANOSQ010000216.1:0-1768 GCA_031415915.1 Fimbriiglobus sp.
CTGGGTTGAACGCGCCTCACGCCAGGATCGCCTTCACCACCTTCGATTCTTCGACGCCGGTGAGGCGCTGATCGAGCCCTTGGAACTTGTGCGTGAACTTCGCGTGGTCGATGCCGAGGCAGTGGAGAATGGTGGCGTTGAGGTCGTTCACGCCGACGGGGTCCTTCACCGGGTTGTAGCTGAAGTCGTCGGTTTCGCCGTGGGTGATGCCGCCCTTGATGCCGCCGCCCGCGAGCCACATGCAGAAATTGCGCGGGTGGTGATCCCGCCCGTAATTGTCCTTCGACACCCCGCCCTGCGAATAGACCGTCCGGCCGAACTCGCCGCCCCAGACGACGAGCGTGCTGTTCAGCAGCCCCTTGCGTTTCAAGTCGGTCACGAGGGCCGCGGTGGCTTGGTCGGTGTCTTTGCACTGGTTGCCGAGTTCGTTCGGTAGGTTGCCGTGTTGATCCCAACCGCGGTGGAGGATTTGCACGGCGCGGACGCCGCGCTCGACCAAACGACCCGCGAGTAATGCGCTGTGGGCAAAGCTGCCCGGCGTGGAAGCGCTGGGCCCGTAGAGCGCGAGCGTCTCCTTGCTCACCTTCGACAGATCGACGAGGTCGGGCACGCTGCTCTGCATCCGGTACGCCATCTCGTACTGGGCCATCCGCGTCCGCGTTTCGGGGTCGCCGAACTTCTCGGCGGTCAGCGTGTTCAATTCGCTCAGCGCATCGAGCATCTTCCGGCGATCCTCGCGGCTCACTCCCTCGGGGTCCTTCAAATACAGCACCGGATCGCCGCTGCGGAGGGCGACGCCGGAATATTTCGTCGGCAGGAAACCGCTCGACCACATCCGCGTGAAGATCGCTTGGCCGTTGCTGCCGGGCGGGAACTTCGGCGTGAACACGACGAACGCGGGGAGGTCGTTGTTCTCGCTGCCGAGGCCGTAGGAGAGCCACGAGCCGATGCTCGGTTTGCCGGGGACTTCGCTTCCGGTCATCACGAAGGTGCAGGCGGGATCGTGGTTGATGGCCCCGGTGTTGACGGTCTTGATCACCGCGATCTCGTCGACGATTTTGGCCGTGTGCGGAAGAAGCTCCGAGTTCACCCACGTGCCGCACTTGCCGGCTTGGGTGAACTTGAACTTCGACGGCGCCACGGGGAACTTCCCTTGTCCGCTCGTCATCGTGGTGAGGCGTTGCTTGTTGCGCACGCTCTCGGGCAGCTCCTTGCCGAAGTGATCGCCGAGTTGGGGCTTGTAGTCCCAAGTATCGAGCTGGCTCGGCCCGCCGTTCATGTGCAGGTAGATGACGGCCTTGGCCGTCGGCTTGTGGTGCGGGAAGCCCGCCAGCGCCGGGTGGGCCGTGGGCACCGCGGCCTTCGCTTGCTCCGCGGCCAGCATCGCGAGGGCGACTCCACCGAGGCGGACGCCATCGCCGAAGAATTGCCGGCGGGTCAGTTGGGCCAGATGATCGTGGATCGGGTTCATGGGGGACTCGGTGGTTATCGAACGGATGCGCCGGCGATCCGGGGGAGTGATTTTGAACCGCAAGCAGCCAAGCAGGTATCTATTCTTCGCGCGGTTGGGTATGAGACTCTTGCAGGTCACGCTTTGCGCGACGCAGCCTATCGCCTTGCAAAAAGCGTAACCGTTCACCGGGTAAACGCCTAAAGTTCAGGGACTTTATCGCTCAATTTCACATATTTGAGTCGAATTTGTCTCAAATATGTATGTTCGGAACTCGAAATCGCCTGAAAAACAGCGGCAAAACCCAGTGAACGGTTA
>JANOSQ010000217.1:0-5442 GCA_031415915.1 Fimbriiglobus sp.
GCACCTCCGCAAAAAAACTCCCCCGATTGATTTGACTCCCCGAAACGGGAGCGTATATCCTATTGTACACTTGTACGCACATTCACAACCACCATGAGGATTCCCCCATGGTCGCACCGCCTCCCAAACGGACGGACGACACACTCCTCCTCCTCGCGGAACACCGCGCGGGCGGGGCGAGTTGGAAACACGCGGCCAAAGAACTCGGCACGACCGAAGAGAATTTGCGCCAACTCGTCTGCGACGAACGGCCGCGCTGGAAGAAACTCCTGCGCGAGGCCGAGAAGAACATCCTGCGCGAAACCGGCTACGAATCGCTGCTGATCCTCCGCAATCTCATGCGGCACAAAGACCCGAAAATCCAACGCGATTGCAGCATCGCTTTCGTCAAAGCGTGGATGGCGATGCTGCGCCACACGCCCCAAAAACACCGCGGCGACGGGCATCCGTTCGACGCCGCTTGGGAGGAGAACTTCCGCTATGACCAACTCAAAGTCTTCGCCCTCGACGGACTCGAGGATTGCGACCGACCCGGAACGGATGACGGTGATGGCCCGGACGATCCGGAAGGCCCGGGTGGATCCGTGCGCGTTCGCCCGCTACCTCCTGATGGATCCGGCGGGGGTGCCGAATTCACAACGGGTGAAGGCCAGTCGTCCGCTCCCCATCCGCGTCCCGAAGTGTCCGGAACCGCTTCCGATCCATCCTCAGCCGCGGATCACCTCGAACGGGTGCAGCCGTGCGAAGTCGCCGGCGCGAGATCGATCGAACCCGCACCGGCTTCCCGCGGGAAAGCGTTTGACGGCGCGGCGACGCCCGCCATAAGATGCGCAGCACGAACTTCGCCGACGGAGACCGACCATGGCCAACCGCATTCTCACCCTCTCGCTGACACTGTCGGCGATGGTTCTAGTCGGCACCCCGGTTCGCGCGGCGGACGACAACCCCGAATACAACGGGTTGCGGCTCGACAAGTGGGACGCGATGCTCCGGGGGGAGTTGCAAAACCCCCGACTGCGCCGGGTCGCTCTCGTCTCGATGGGGCAGATCGCGTCGGATCATTCGGCGAATCAGAAAGTGGTCAAGCCGGTGATGACCGCCGTCGGCCGCACCCTGAAGCAGGACAGCGTCCCGTCGGTACGGAAGCAGGCGGCCGAGGTGATCGGCGCGATGGCCGTGAAACTGCTGGACGACAAGACCGCGGATACGAACTCGGTCCTCTTGGACTTGGGCGAGAACCTGCGCGTCGAGAAGGAATCGGATGTCCGCAGGGAAGTCGCGGTGGCGCTCGGCCGCTTCGGCAAAGACGCGAAGGGCGCGGTCGCGGCCTTGACGACGGTTCTCGCGGACAATGACGCGGCGACCCGCGCGGCCGCGGCCGACACGCTCGGTCGCATCGGCCTCGGGGCGAGCGGGGCGGCGGACGCGTTGATCGCCCTCTTGAAGGAGACGGACTCCACGGTGCGGGGCGCGGCGATCTTCGCGCTCGGGCGGATCGAACCGGACGAGCCATCGAAAGTCGCGGCGGCGCTACTGCCCCTCGTGAAAGGGGAGACGGTCGTCGAACTCCGCCGGGCGGTGCTGACCTCGCTCGGGTTGCTCGCCGACCGCAGCCCGGCGACCGTGATGGGCACGGCGGCCGGGCTGCAAGACGCCGATGTGGAAGTCCGCCGGCAAGCGGCCCAAGCGATGGGCAAATACGTCGGCGGCGGGAAGCTCGCCGAGAAGGAATTGAAGAAGGCGTTCGAAGAAGACAAGGACAAGCAAGTGCGCGGGGCGGCGCTGCGAGCGCTCTGCGAAGGGTTCGGCCCCGATGCGAAAGTGTTGATCCCGGTGATCGTCGCGCGGTTGAAGATCGAGCCGGAGTTCGACGTCCGCATCGCGATCATCGAGGAACTCGGGGCGCTCGGCGCGGAGGGCAAGGATGCGATTCCCGCCCTGCGCGAAGCCCAACGCGACGCCCAGACGAAAGTCCGCGAAGCGGCCACGGCCGCGATCAAGCGGATCTCGGCCCCGAAACAGAAGACGTGACTCCGCGACGATCTCTTCCCACACCCCATGCTTTTCGCGCCGCGGGTGACAAAATCGTTTGACATCGTTCCGACCCGTTCTAAGTATCTTGCAGAAGAACGAATTCATGCTGTGCCGATGAACGATTCGGGCCGGGTTCGGAATCGATCATCGAGGGAGCGAAGATGTCCCCGCCCGCCGGATTATCAACCGGTCTGGCTTATCTCCCCAACTGGCTCACCGAAGCGAAGGACGCCTCGGCTCTGGATCACCTCCTGAGCGGATGGGTTCGCGCGTCCGGGTGGCGCACGGTCGGGTTGATTTGGCCGACCGATGGAAAAGCGAACCTCGGGGTTCAAGCCCGGCCCGAGGGGCTCGAACCGCTCCCGACTGCGCCGAGCGAGATTCAAGATGTCGCCCGCGCTTTGCGGGTCGGCACCCCGACGGTGGTCTGGCAGTTGCCGAATTCGTCGGGCCGGCTGTACACGCTCTTTCAACCCGCGGGTCGGCCGGCGGGATTGCTCTGGGCGGAACGCGGGCCGGGCGAACCCTGGACCGACGCCGACCGGAGCTACCTCGTCCTGGCGACGCGGCTCATCGAGCGCTCGCCGGCTCTGAGCGCGAAGATCGGGCCGCTGCTGGAACCGGGCCGGCTGGATCAACGGCTCCACGATGCGGCGATCATCGCCGGGCGAATGGCCCACGATTTCGACAACATCCTCACGGGGATCATCGGCTTCGCCGATCTCAGCGTCCCGCTGATCCCGGCGGGGAGCCAAGCGGCCAAGTTCGTCGGCGAGATCTCGAAGGTGGGCCAACGGGGGGTCACGTTCACCCAGCAACTGCACCAGCTCCACCGCAGCGCCCAAGCGAAGCCCCAACCCGGTTCGGTCGGCGCGACCTTCTTGAAGGAAGAGCTCCGCTTGCGGCCGGCGATGCCGGCGGGTTTGCAAGTGGTCACGGATGTGCCCGCGAATTTGGTCACCGTCGGCGTCGACAACGGCCCGCTCGGAACCGTGCTCGGGCACTTGCTGGAAAATGCGATCGAAGCCAGCGCGGCGAACGCGCGGATCCACTTGAGCGCCAAGCCGGTGGAGTTGACGGCGGCGGATGCGAAAGGCTATTTGGGCCCGGTGGTCCCCGGCCCGCACGTGGAAATCACCGTTCAAGATCGCGGTTCGGGCATCAAACCGGAGCAGCGGGCCAAGCTGTTCGCGGAGCCGTTTTTCACCACCAAAGTCCGGCACCGCGGATTGGGGTTGGCCATCGTCTACCGCGTGTTGCACGCCCACGGGGGCGGCATCCGCATCGATTCCGCAACGCAACCGGAGACCGGGACCACCGTCCGGATCGTCCTGCCCCCGGCCGCCGTGCGGCCGAGCGTGACCGCACCTTCGCCCCGACAAACCAATCTGTATCTCGTTGGAGGTTGACGTCCCATGGCTCTCGAACTCGAAGAACGATTGCGCCAGACGCCGCGGCCCGCGCGGATGCCCTCGCCACTCAGCGAACTCCAAAGCAGCGGCGACATCCGCATTCTCATCGTGGACGACGATCCCGCGACCTGCGCGGTGATCCAAGCCGCGCTGTCGAACCGCGACTTTGAAATCGAGACCGTCTCCGATCCGATGCTCGTGGAATCGGTGCTGATTCGCAAAGCCCAGTTCCACCTGATCATCATGGATTACGTGATCCCCGGGCTGGAACCGGAGCAGGTCTTCACGTGGATCCGCGACAACCAACCGGAAGCGAACATCGTCGTCGTGACGGGCTACCCGTCGGTCGATAGCGCCCTGAGTTGCCTGCGGGCGCGGACCTACGACTACGTGACCAAGCCGTTCCAAGTCGACCAACTCCGCGAGATCGTGATCCGCTGCTTGGAGAGCAAAGGCCTCCTGCGGATGACCGAAGAAGCTCTGCGGGAATCGCTCGGCTCGGCGATCCGCGAACGCCGCAAGTCGCTCGGGTTCACGCTGTCGAACGTGTCGGAACGCACCGGGGTGTCGCTCGGGTACCTGTCGCAGATCGAACTCGGCAAGAATTCGGCGTCGATCGAAACGCTCTACCGGATCTGCCTGGCCCTCGGCATCAAGATGAGCGAGTTGTTCACGTCGGTCCAACGGCACTAGCCGCGGATCGATGCGGAGAGGGAAGCCCCCGACGGATGGGTCGGGGGCTTCTTTCATTGCCCCTTCACGATCTTCACGATGCGGTGGTTCTCGCTGTCGGCGATGTAGATATCGCCCGTTTTCGGGTGGATGCTCACGCCGTGGGGCCGGCCGAGTTCCAGCTTCTTCGGATCGCCGTCGATCCCCGCCGAACCTTTCTTGCCCGTGCCCGCGACCAGTTCCATCGTTTCCGTCTTCGGGATATACCGGCGGATCTGGTGATTCTCGGTATCGGCGATCAGGACGCTATCGTCGGCCGGATCGATGCTGATGAACTTCGGGCCGTTCATGGCGGCTTTGAGCGCCGGCCCGCCGTCGCCGCCGATCCCGGCCTTGCCCGTCCCCGCGACGGTGCGGATCTTCCCGGCTTTATCGACGACCCGCAGAGCGTGGCCGGAGCGTTCGAGGATGTAGACGTTGCCGAGCTTGTCGGCCGCGACGGCGCGCGGATCGACGAGGGGTTGCTCTTTGGCCGGCTCGCCATCCTTGGGGACGCCGGCTTTGCCCGTGCCGGCGAAGGTGGTGACCGTTTCCGTATTGTCGATCTTCCGAATGCGTTTATTCCCGATGTCGGCGATGTAGAAGGCCTCCCCGTCGGGCGTTACCGCGAAGCAAATCGCTTGGTTGTACTCGGCTTGTTTCATCGCCGCGCCATCTCCGGCGAATCCTCTCTTGCCAGACCCAGAGATCAGAAGTACTTCCTTTGCCAGCGATCCGTACAACCGGATGCAGTTATTAAACGTGTCCGCGACGTAAATTCCTTTGCCGAAGACACCGACCGAAACGACGACCAAGTTGTGCATCCCGTTGAATTCGGCCTTGTTCGCGGCGACTTTGTCTACCGCCGGACCTTTCTTCCCAGTCCCAGCGAGCGTTGTCAGAACGCCCGTGGTGTCGATCTTGCGCAGGCGTTCACCGCCGACCATCTCGACGAAGTAGATGTTGCCGTCCTTGTCAAAGTCGACCGCGAACGGCTGGACGAGCTTCGCTTTCGCCGCTTCGGTTCCATCGGCCCCCTCGCCGCCGCCGGCGACGAGTACGACCTTGTCCGCGGCCACCGCCGAGCAACCGCAGATGAGTAGCGCCAGGGTCAAGCAGTTTCGCATCGTCGATCCTCGCGTGTCGGGCGTTTCGTATGATAGTCGAACATCGGGCGAGTTCGCAGTTCGCACCGCGCCACCCAGCCCAAGGGCGGCGCCATCGGAGGTTAGAGTATGGCCGCGAAGATCGACATGGCGAAGTTCGCCAAGTTCTGCAAGGAAAC
>JANOSQ010000218.1:0-4827 GCA_031415915.1 Fimbriiglobus sp.
ATTCGCCGCCTAGCATGTCCGCGTCAAGTGCGAAACCCACGGTTTGCTGATAAAAACGTTCTCGCCAATACGGGAATATGCGGCGTATCGGCTGCATATTGCGGACGCCAATAAGCGACTGACCGGCGACCACGCCTCCGCCGCCGAACATAGGATTATCCGGCCTCTCGGCTGAAGTTATTCCCGGCAGTATCGTCGCATAGTTCCGGCCCGTCAACCGAAATCTCCCCATGATCCAGTCCATTCGTTGTGGCATCGTTGGGTGAGAGTCCCATCCCATTTTCCGGTGTTGTCCACCCGCGTCGGCGGGGACGCTTGACCATCCCCTATCGCGTAATCAACGTCGATCAAATGGTTTCGCGGGAGATCATTGTGCGGAAAATCGGCTCGAACAACACGTTTTTCTCCCGCGTCCCGATCACACTGTCCAGTGCGCCGTTCCCATCTTGGCCGATCCCGACGTAAAACCATCCGAAGCGAAGTTCGGAACTGGGCGGCCGCTCGAGTAACAGTAGCGTGTTGGAAGTGCCGTCCGGGATGTGCAACAAGCCGACGGCCGAATCGCGGAAAATGACTCCATCTCGACGACCCGTGACGGTACCGGAATTTCCGAGATAGGACAGTAGCGATACGTGGCTCGAACCGAAGTTCGTCACCGTCCATGCGGTTCCGGTGCGCCAATCGGCCGGACAAGAAAAGATTTTGAAGACGCGGGCTTTGTTGGAGTGTGACGGATCGGCGAGACCTTGAACTCGACTGCGAAGATGTGCTTACATGCCATGCCAGTCTCAGAAAAATCGGGACACTGACAGTTGCGGTTGCCGTGTTCGTCCTTGCCAACAACGTAGACGCCTTTCCCGGACTGCGACGGGACGACCCACGCTTCGCCCATCTTGTTGATGGGAAGCGTTTCGGCGATGACCTGTCCACGTTGTTTTCTGGCGATCATGGGAAGCCCTACCCGGAGTAGCTTGAGTAGCCTGTATGTTTATATAGTAATACTAATGCCCTATCCTGTCAATGGGTCTATTGACTTTTGGGGGTTTTCTTTTACCATAGGTTCTATGGCACGACCAAAGAAAGAAGAGCGGTTGCTGCTCACCATACCCCTGCGGATCATGCTCACCGCAGAACAGCGTGAGTTGATCGAGCGAGCCGCATCTGCCAGCGGAAGCGATATGACCGCGTGGGCGCGTCCCATCCTGTTGGCTGCTGCGAAGCGCGAACTCGCGAAAGCGAGTGGTGTCAGAAGTGCTGGCATTGAGGACGATGGAAAGTCGGCGTAGCCTGAAACTTTCTTGCAATCGCTGGCGTAAAGGCTAATATCCCCACTCTGACCGTTCGTCGGAATCGGCCTCAAATGAGCAGAGCACTCGGCACCCGCGTCCCAACGTCGAACTGGAGAGCTAAGCTTCTCCGGCTGACTACATTCCATGCCCCAACGGCGATTGGAAAAGCTGAGGGATGGTGGGAACTCGCTACCGAACAGGCTCCCGAGAACAGCACATTCAAACCAAAGGTGGGCGAACGGATCGAAGTGGGAGCTTGGAAAGATTCGCAGCTTCTTATTCAAGAGCCGATCCTTTGGGGCGGCTACGCCGAGTGGCTCGGCGGGATCATCCTCATCCTCTACACCCTCGGCGTCGGAGCGTACAAACCCTAACGCCGGTGCGGAACCGATGTCGCCCCAAGAAGCGCCGTCCACGGCGACCGCCGCCGATCGACCGCCCACCGCATCCGCGGACGGCACCCGCACGGCCGGCGATCCGGCCACGGCCTTCGCCCCGACCGCGAGCTTCGCACCGACGTCGATTCCCGGTTACCTGCTCGGAGAGTTGATCGGCGAAGGCGGCATGGCCGTCGTCTATTCGGGCCGCGATGCGACCCTCGGCCACCTCGTCGCGATCAAGCTCATCCGGGCCTCGGGCATCAAGGATCGCGTGCGATTCTTGGCCGAGGCGCAGGCGTTGGCTTCCGTACGCCACCCCAACGTCGTCCGCGTCGTCACGTTCGGGGACGCCGGCGAGTTCCCGTATTTGGTGATGGAGTACCTGCCCGGCGGCACTCTGGCGGCTCGGTTGCGGCCGCGCGAAGAGTGGCCGATCCGCGCCGCGGTCGAATTGATCGCGAAGGTGGCCCGGGCCGTGCAAGCCGTCCACGACGAGCAGATCATCCACCGCGACTTGAAACCGGGGAACATCCTGTTCGACGCGGCCGGGGAACCGAAGGTCTGCGATTTCGGACTTGCCAAACGCGGCGTCGGTAGCGACCTGACCGCGACGCACGCCATTCTCGGTACGCCGGCATACATGGCACCGGAGCAAGCCCGAGGGGAAACCAAGTTCGTGGGCCCGTCGGCCGATATTTACGCGCTGGGCGTCATCCTCTACGAGTGCCTCACGGGCGAACGGCCCTTCCGTGCGGCCGAGCCACTGCTGCTGCTGAAGCTCGTGACCGAAGGGGAGTTCGCACCACCGCGCCGCGTGCGCACCGACATTCCGAAGGACTTGGAACGGATCGTCCTCGCGGCGATGGCGCTCGACCCGGCCGACCGCTATCCCACCGCGGGGCGATTGGCCGGCGACTTGGAGCGCTTCCTCGCCGGGGAGTCTGTGAGCGTGCGTTCTCCCGGCGTCGTCGAGCGGGCGGCGCGGTGGGCGAAGCGGAAGCCGAAGGAAGCCCTCGTACTGCTGCTGACGGCGGCGGTCGTCGCGCTGCTAGCGGTCGGTGTATCGTTGACGCTCCTCTGGCAGAGCGCCGATAGCGCGAAAACGGAAGCGATCGGATCCCGCGACGACGCCGTGCGGGCGCGCGGGGAACTCGCCGAAGAGCGGGAGCGCATCGAGTTCATCGAGTACGGTCGGGCGATGCAGATGGCCCACCAAGCTTGGCGCGACAACGACGTTTCGACCGCGCGGCGCCTTTTGGCCGGCACCGAGCCGCGCTTCCGCCACTGGGAGTGGGACTACCTCCACCGTCTCACGACGTTCGAAGTCCGAACGCTCGCGGGCCACACGGAAGCGGTGGTCGGCGTGGCGTTCGATGCCGAGGGCGAGCGGATGGCCACGGCGAGTTGGGATCGCACCGTCCGGATTTGGCATGCGGTATCAGGTCGGTTACTCCTGGCGCTCGACAGGTTCGCGTCCAGGGTTTGGACGGTCGCATTCCACCCGACCCAACCCAACGTGCTGACCGTCGATGACGACGGCGGTGCGAGGGTGTGGAACGCGGATACCGGGGCGGCCGTGCACACATTCCCGAAACACGAATTCGGCACGCGCGCCGCCCGGTACAGCCGGGATGGAAGCCGCGTCGTCACGGTGGGGCAGGATAAGTCGGCCGCGGTCTACGACGGCGTGACCTTCGCGCCGATCACCCGCCTCGGCGGTCGCGCGGCCAACCTCACCGCCGCCGAGTTCCTCCCCGGTGCCGAAGCAATCGTCGGCGTCGGTGACGATGGTTGGGCGAAAATCTGGGACGCTACTACCGGCGTAGAGATCCGCGCGGCGAAACTCCACGCCGGCGCCATCACCGGATTCGCGGCTAGCCCGACAGAAGCGAAGTTCCTCACCGCCGGCGAAGACGGCGCCACCGCCATCTGGGATGCGGCGACCCTCAAGAAAGTGGTCGAACTCGAAGGTGCATCGCGCTGTTGGCTCTGGAATTATTCGCCGGACGGCCGACGGGTTGCCGGCACGGGAGCCAATTCCGTCATCGCGCTTTGGGATGCGGCCGGCGGAGCGCTCGTTCGAACTTTGAAGGGGCACACCGACCAAGTCACGAACGTGGCCTTCCACCCCGCGGCGAACCTCGTCCTCAGCGGGAGTTCGGATCGCACGGCCCGCGTCTGGAGTTTGGATCAGGAGCAGGAGTTCGCGAAATCCCCGCGCCACCCTGATGAAATCCGCTGCATCGCCCTCGCCCCGAACGGCCGAGTGTTCGCGACGGGCTGCGCGGATAAGCAGGTGAGAATCTTCGATGCGGACACACTCGCTGCCGTGCGGGTGTTCCCGCCGGAACCGGAGCAAATTCAAAGCGTGGCCTTCTCCCGCGATGGCGCGCGGTTCGCGAGCGCCTGCGATTCCCGTATCCGACTCCGAACCCCGGCCGAGTGGGACAGCCCCCCGATCACCGTTGCGCATATCCGGCCCGGCGCCTTCAGCTCGCTGGCGTTTGATCCTTCGGGCAGTGCGTTCGCTGTGGGCGATACCGCCGGCGCCATCGACATCGGCGCGGTGGCGGGAACGCCCGAGCGCGGGTTCCGCGTCGCCGACAGCCGGCTGGCAATCGCGTGGCCGCGCGGCGGCGAATCCCTCGTGACCTGCGACGCGAGAGGCACCGCGGGCGTCTGGAATTCCGCGGATGGCGGGAAGCGAGCGAGCTCCGCCGAAGCCGCCGTCCGCTTCCCGTTCGTCGCGCTCGACTCCACCGAGAACTGGGTCGCGACGCCGGGCCGGGATCGCACCGTCCGCATTTGGAACCGCGCCACCGGGGAACTCCGCTCGCGGTTGGTCGGCCACTCCGGCGACATCACCGGCGCCGCGTTCAGCCCGGACGGCAAACGCGTTCTGACGACTTCGGAAGACGGGCAGATCAAACTCTGGGATCCGGCGCGCGGCGTGGAAGTCCTCACGCTGCGCGGTCATACGGGACTGGTCTCCGGCGCCGCATTCCACCCGGACAGGACGAGGATCGTCTCGGCGTCGGCCGACCGCCACGCCATCGTGTGGGACGCCCGGCCGAGAGACTGAAAAGTTGCGTATTCCAACGGAGGATATTCGATGGCCAAACGCATGTGGGTTCTCGATCCGCACAGCGGCGGGAACA
>JANOSQ010000219.1:0-5004 GCA_031415915.1 Fimbriiglobus sp.
CGCGCCGCCAGGGTGAGCGCGTTTTTTGCCACTGCCCCGTCACCAGCCACCCCGGTCCCTCCCCCTGCCGGCTCGGAAGGAGAAAATCCTTCGGCGATGATCGTCGATTTGAAGTCCCATCCCGCCGCACACGCCCGAATCAGCATCCGTGCCGCCGCTTCCGCATCTTCCATCGCGGCGAAGACGGTCGGCCCCCACGACGATTGCCCGACGCCGGCGACGCCCTCGCTCCTCAACCAACCGATCAAAGCGGCGACGGTCGCGCAGCAGTACGGGCCGCCCTGATCGGCGACGAACGCCACCCCGGCGGTGCGGTTGAACTCGTGCAGCGCTTCGCCGAATGCGGGCAGATCGACTTCGTGGAGTGCGGGTAAAACGCCGAGCAGGGCGAGCCGGCAGAGTCGCTCGGTCGTGCGCAGGTTGAGATCCGGATCGCGCGATCGGGCGAAGGCTCGGCGTTCCCGGTCGCCGTGCCACCGCTCCCCGGTTCGCGGTCGCAGTAAGAGGATGCGCCAAGCATCGGGGAAGTGCCCGCGGTGCAGGATCGCCGACGATCCGGGGCGGCTCGCATTTTGCCCACCGTCGAGGAGAAGTCCGCCGCGAAAGTGACCCTCGACGCCGATGCGCGAGCGTTCGCCGCGCCCCGCGAAGTTGGCCAGTTCGTCCGATGACAGCGACTTGTCACTCAGAAGCCGCCAGCACGCATCGGCCACGGCCATGGCCAGTTGGGTGCCGACGCCGAGGCCCACGTGCTCCGCCGGGCACGCTTCCACTGCGATTGCCAAAGGGCGGCGGCGTTCGACGGGCAATTGACCGACGACGCGCTGCGCCGCTGTCAATGCCCTGTCAGCGGACGGACCGGTCGCGCTCCACTCGTCCGCGATCTCCACCGTCAGTCCGATACCCGGTTGTCGCAGCATCAAGCCGAGGCCGCCGAAGCGGCGCAAACCCGCGGGCTCACCGGCCGTGGGGACGTGCAACAATCCGAAGTGCAACCGGCTCGGGGCGGTGATACGGATCATCGCCGCCCCTCCGCGGCTCGGTAGCGCGCGTGGGCTTCTCCGAGTTCCGACATCGCGAGGATCTCGGGTGCATCGCCGGTCTTCGCGATGATCGTGGCGAGTTTATCGAACTCGGCGGCGATCTCCGATTCCGGGATCAAATGGAACCGCGTCGCCAAGATGGCCGCTTCCAACAGGGCGTGGCGCGCACGGTTGAAACCGGCGAACTCGCGGTGCACCGAACACGCCACGACCTCGGCGTCCAACTCGAATCGCGTCCGCGTCGTGTCCGTCGACCGCACGGCGAACTCGTAACTGCGACAGCAGTCGAGCAGCGTGAACCCCTTCACTTTCAAGGTCGCACGGGTCGCAGGCACTTCGTTCAACAACCCCGCGGCGGAGCGCGCGATCAGCGCCGCATCGTCGGTGATGTGGAAGACCCCCTCGCCGTGCCGCAGTAAATTCCGCCCCGTCTGCGACGTGGGGAACGGGCGCAGTAACAACCGCGTGAAGTCGGCGTTCACCGTCGGCCCCATCGGGGCGAGGTGCGGCCGGCCGTCGGCGTCGGTCGTGGTGACGAGACCTTCGAGGATCATGGTTCGAGCGCCCGCAGCAGGCCCGCCGCCTTGTGCAGCGTCTCGTCGTACTCCTTCGCGGGGTCCGAATCGGCGACGATGCCGCCGCCGACGGGGAACTGCACCCAGCCCTGCTGCGCGGTGAACGTGCGGATGAGGATGTTCGAATCGAAGCAGCCGTTGAAGCCGAGGTAGCCGATGGTGCCGCAGTAGGCGCCGCGCGCGGTCGGTTCGAGTTCCGCGATGATCTGCATCGAACGCACTTTCGGGGCGCCGGTCACGGAGCCGCCGGGGAAGGCCGCTTTCAGCAGGTCGAACGGCGTTTGCCCGGCCCTCAGTTTGCCCCGCACCTCGGAGACGAGGTGGTGGACGAAGGCGTAGGTTTCGACTTCGCAGAGCTTGGCGACTTCGACGCTGCCGAAGTCGCAGACGCGGCCCAAGTCGTTCCGCAGCAGATCGACGATCATGATGTTCTCGGCCCGATCCTTCGGGTTCGTCGTCAGGTCGCGCACCTGTTCCGCTTCTTCCTCCAGCGTCGATCCGCGCGGTCGAGTGCCCTTGATCGGCGTCGTACTCACTTCGCCATCCGGAGTCAGTTGGAGGAAACGCTCCGGCGACGCCGACAAAATCTGCGACTGCCCCAAATCGAAGTAGCAAGCGAACGGGGCCGGGTTGCGCGACCGCAATTTCCCGTACAAATCCAGCGGTGTGCCTTTCAAGGGGGCGAGCAATCGCTGGGCGATGTTCACTTGGAAAACATCCCCGGCGTGGACGTACTCCACCGCGCGCCGAACCGCTTTCAAATACCCATCGCGGCTGAAATTGCTGGTCACATGGGGTGACCCCTTCAGCGGGAACTGCGGTGACAACCGGTTGACAGCGAGCGGGCCGCGCGGGCGGTTCGGCCGCCACGCCGCCTGCCGCGCGGAGTTGTCGTGCAGCGCGTTCAGCAATTCGGTCATCTTGTCGAAGGCCAGCCAGCGCTTGGCGGTTTTCTCCAATTCCGGGCGACCGTGGACGACGAGCCACGCCCGTTTTTCAACGTGGTCGAAGCTCACGACCCAATCGTAAAGTCCCACGCAGTAACGCGGCCCGCCGAACTCGTCCTGCTTCGGCAGCGGCACGCTCGGTTCGGTCTCGGTGTTCAGGTCGTAGCCGAGCAGGAACGCGAGGCCCCCCTGGAACGGAGGCAAGCCCGGCACCGTGGGTCGCGGCGGAGTCGCGATGTGACGCCCCAAACTGTCGAAGGTCGTGGTGTCGCCGAAGCGTTCCTCTTCGACGCACTCCCACTCGTACGGCTCGGCCATGATGTACGAGTAGCGCCCGTGCGGGCCGCTCGCATCGGCGCTGTCGAGAAACAACAAGTGCGGCAGGTGCGCGAGTTTCCGGGCCACGTCCCACGGATCGGGGCAAGGCGTCAACTCTTGAGACAATGGCAGCGGCGCCACGAACGAAGCCGATTTCTTCATGGGGGTAGTATAGAAGTGTCCCGCCGGTTGCCTCGCAACGGTTCTTGGGGTCGTCAATTCACCCGATTCTCATTCGGTCACCATCGATACTCCCAAAAATCTTTCCCCGCCCATTTGACTTCCCAAATCCGGATCGCATATCTAAAGTGTACACATATCCACACTACCCATGAGGAGCCTCACCCATGGACGCTCCCGAATTGCACCCGCTCGCCCACGATGACGATCCGAACCTCCCGGCCCGCTTGACGCCGCGCGATCCCGGCGGCGCCGGTGGGTGCGACGAATCCCCAGATGGACAAAATGAAATCGGAGAGGCCATCCTCTCCGATTCCGCTTTTCCCACTCCCGGTTCCGGTTCCGAATCAGCGGATGCGGACTTTGAACACCGCGACGCCCTTGGTGCCGGGTTGGATCGCCCCGAGCAGTTCGAAGCGGATCGCGACGGAGCCGGCTTCGTTGTCCGTGGTTGTGACGTTCGAGGGTCGATCCGCAGCGGCGCTGCCGACCACATACTCCAACCGGCCGCTCAAACTGTCGCTGACGATCAGATCGCTCACCGGCTGGCGGGTGTTGTTCGCGTAGCGGATGGTGATGGTGAGTTCGTCGCCGATCTTGTACGGCCCCTTCGGCTCGACCGACTTGACGACGGTGAGGTCGCCGGGGAAGTTCGACAGTTCATCCGGCTCGGCGACCATGCCGATGGCCCGGAGACCGCTGACGGTGTAGGTGACTTCCAACCGCGTCCGGCTGCCGAAGGCGTGCAACCCGGTGAGGGCGACGGCGGCGCTCGGGCGATCCTTGCCGCTGAGGCCGAGGGTCTTTTCGCGGGCCACGGCGACTTCGCTGGCGGCCCGTTGGCTGAAGACGCTGCGGTGGGTGACTTGATTCGCGGCGCCGGGCACGAGCAGAGCTTGGAACCCGCTGGCGACGACGTCGCTGCGGCGGGTCACGAAGCGCGGCACGCAGATGCAAACGACGTTCGACGTGCCGACTTTCCGCTTGCTCCCGAGGGTGTACTCGGCCACGACATCGGTCGGGTCGAGCCCTCCGATTTGCCCGTTCGGCCCGAGGCCGAGGTTCGACTTGGCGTCGCCGCCGTTGACGAAGCACTCTTGGGTGAGGGGTTTGGGCCCGAGGAGCGGGTCATACAGCGGCACCGGGGAACTGGGCAGCATCGGCGGGAACGCGGGCATCCCGAGCTTTTGCTCGCCGGGCAGCAGGACGGTGCCAGCGAGGCTGAACGCGGCGAGCTCTCCTTGATCGGGCATGCGATCGCCCAGGCGGAGCACCGCGACGACGCGGCCGTTCGACAGGGCCTCGTCGATGGCGTCCCCCTCGCTGAGGGTTTCGACTTCGATGGGCATGTCGGGCTTCGATTCGTTGGGGATCGCCTTCGACGGATCTTCCAAGTAGATGACTTTGGTGATGACGGCGCCGTTGAGGACGCGGTCGAGGTCGGCCTTCGAGAAGTGCAGCGGTGCGGTGTACTCCATGTAGCGCATCCCCGGCCGGGGGACGATGCTGCCGCGGACTTCGAGGCTCGGGTAGAGGGCGTCGTTCGGATGGCCTGGGATGTTGTCGATCTTGAGCTTGTAGACGTAGCCGGGGCGGAAGCCGAAGACGGAACCGCTGGCGTACGACTTGGAACCGGGCAACCCCGGCAGCGCCGAGATGGTCGCCCCTTCGGGGAGGATCGCCTTCATCGCCAGCACGGGGGCCGGCGGGCCGCTCGGCGGGCAGACTTGCTGATAGGGCATCAGTCGCTGTTGGAGGTACATCGGCGGTGCGCCGGGGGCGCAAGGCCCGGCACCCGGACCGCACGGCAGCGCGGGTTGGCCGAACAGCATCGGGAGGAGCAAGCCGAGTGTCGGGTTCATGACTTCGGGTTCCGGGTAGCGGGGATCGGGTATCGCGGACAAGAATCCAAAGTCTGGGAACGGAAATCGGGTTCCGAAG
>JANOSQ010000220.1:0-8644 GCA_031415915.1 Fimbriiglobus sp.
TAACCGTTCACCGGGTAAACGCCTAAAATTCAGGGACTTTATCGCTCAATTTCACATATTTGAGTCGAATTTGTCTCAAATATGTATGTTCGGAACTCGAAATCGCCTGAAAAACAGCGGCAAAACCCAGTGAACGGTTACTGGGGAATGTCCGCTGGCCCGTGGTGGTATCGATGCCTGTGATGCAATTTTCGATTCGGGCCGTTGAATCCGAAGGCGAAATGAAATAGGGACGGGGTTGAAACTCGGCCCTGTTGTCGAACAACGAGATCCCATCGATCTGCCTCGATATGAAGGCGTAGGGAGGGCCCTGGTTGGGATTGGCCTCGAGAGACGCCATCTGTTTCCAGACCGTGCGCGGATTCGGCTCAGTATAGCCGCCGACGAAGCCGTCCATTTGGCTTCCCAAATCGTGGATGGCGAGTGTCATCTGCTTGAGATTGTTCGCGCTCTTCATGCGGTTCGCGGTCTCGCGCACCCTCTGGACGGCCGGCAGCAGCAGGCCGATGAGGACGGCGATGATCGCGATCACCACGATCAGCTCGAGGAGCGAAAGTCCTTTTCGAGTATTCATCCTCATACTCCTTTTTGTGTGGTCCGTACGGGAGGGGCGTGTAGCAATGATTCTTGGAGTATCGATGGTGACCGATCAGCGAGGCGACAGGCCTCACACCCCTCTCCGAAGCGGCCGAAGCGGAGAAGGGGAACCGGAGAAAACTCTCTTTCTCCCCTTCTCCGTTTCGGAGAGGGGGCCGGGGGGGGTGAGGTCTGCCCCCATGAGTTGCCAGTTCGATTCCGTGGAAAAGGCGACAACTTCCAAGAATGGTTGTCGCACTCATACAGGAGGATCGAACTTCGGCGCTGGCGTCACGCCCGTCAGGGGCAACCGTTGATGGCGGGGTTACCGGTATCGAACCACACGAGTCCGAATTTTTTCCGGAGTTGGGCCCGCACGAAGATCGTGCCATTGACCGCCGGCGCCGGCCATCCCACCAAGTTGGCGACGGGGCGGCCCAGTTGTACGACGAGTTGATGTTCGAGACTGCGAACGTGCCGCTCGGGGTCGCAGTTGCCGGAGGGCCCGGCACAAAGCCGGCATTGACGGTGATGGTATTCGCACTGGCCCGTTCTTGGGTGGTCCCCACGATCAGCAGCGCGAGGCTAGCGATCACCCAGGAAGGACGGAAGGACGGAAGGACGGAAGGACGGAAGGACGGAAGGACGGAAGGACGGAAGGACGGAAGGACGTTGCATTTCGACGCTCCGAAGGTGAGAATTGAAGTGAGAGACGATAAAGAAGCCTAATCGTCGAGCGACGGTTGGTCAATACCGATTTGCAATTCTTTCAAATTCACCCGCTCGCCGGATTTCCACTTTCGACAGACTCCACAAACGTGGTAGTCCACTGGTAGACATTCCCACCAGCCGCACGGAGGCGCCCGGTTGACCGTCGGCCATTCCCGCTCCACGTTCTTGCTCGGCGCGGCGACCAACTGGTTCGCGTTCGCGGCCACCCTCGCCGTCTCGTTCTTCCTCACGCCGTATCTCATCGCGTCGCTCGGCAAGCCGCAGTACGACGTCTGGTGCGTCGTCGAATCGGTGCTGGCTTACTTCACGCTGCTCGACCTCGGCGTCGCCGCGTGCTTGGTCCGCGCCATCGCCGGGCACACGTCGGCGCCGAATCCGGAGCGCGTGAACCGCATCGCGACCTGTTGCTTGGCAGTGCTGCTCGCGGCGGGTGCGGTCGCGTTCGCGGTCGGCACCCCCGTCTTGTGGATGCTCGGCGAAAGGTTGGAAGCCAAGGCCGGCGACCCCGGCGATGTGCTGCCGTTCATGCTGCTCATGCTGCTGAACTTGGCGCTGACGCTCCCGCTGAGCACGTTCCCGTGCATCCTCGATGGGCTGCAGCGCTTCACCGCGAAAAGCATTATCCGGCTCGTCGCTCTGACGATCCGCACGGTCGGGTTCTTGATCGTCGTGGATCGCTGGCACTCGCTGTTCCCGCTCGCGGTCGTCTCGCTCATCACGAACCTCCTCGAACACGCGGCGATGGCGGTGCTCAGCTTCCGCTACTCGCCCGATCTCCAACTTCGGATGCGTTTCATCGACCGGGAGACGCTGCGGACGGTGCGGACTTCCAGCACCGATGCGTTTCTCGCGCTGCTCGCCGGGCGGATCACCGTGCAAACGGGGGCCATCGTCATCGGTCTGATGCTGCCGGCCGGGCAGGTGACGTTCTTCGCCACGGCCGCACGGTTGGTGGAATATGCGAAGTCGCTGCTGCGGACGATCACGACAACTCTGATGCCGGGCGTGGCGGCCATGGATGCCCGAGGGGATGCGGCCGGGATTCGCTCGCTCTATTTGAAGGCGACGCGTTGGTTGCTCTATTTCGTGCTGCCCGTGCAGATCGGGCTGCTCCGATTCGGAGCTCCGTTTCTGAAGCGTTGGGTCGGCGACGACTTCGTACCGGAAGCGTATCCGACTCTCGTGATTCTCTCCTTCACGCTGACCATCGGCGTGGCCCAATCGGTCGCATCGCGATTGCTCTACGGCCTCGGTCGATTGCGCTGGTTCGCCCGCGCGGCACTCGGCGAGGCCGCGTTGAACTTGCTGCTGATGTTGTTCCTGATTCACCCGTTGGGCATCGAAGGGGTCGCCGTGGCGGTCGCGGTGCCGAACGTGTTGTTCTGCTTGTTCGTGCTCGAATACACCCGCCGACATTTGGGTGTCAGTCTCGCAACGTACTTGAAAGCGTGGCTCGCCCCGTTGATGCTCAGCGCACTGCCCACCGCGATCTGGCTCGCGCTGGGAGAACCCGAAGCGTCGTGGCCGGGGATTGTCGGCGGGGTGCTGGCGGGGTTGGTGCCCTATGCGATCAGTGTGGTCGTTTGGGAAAGGCGGACGCTCACTTCTTCGCGGTCGGCGGGGTAACCGTGAGCCACAGATGGTGGAGGGGCGGCTCGGACTCCGTGCGGGCGGTTCCCGCCATGCGGCGGAAGCCGGCATCGCCGATTTTCGCGATGCCGATGCGGATCGGGCCGCCCGCGAACGGCTTGGTCGCCTTCAGTTTCAGCACGAGCTTGTTCGCATCGACCGCTTTGGATTCCACCGTCACACCGTCGGGCAAGTCGTCGGCGAACGCGGTCAGTTCGCCGGTGAAGCCGTGTTTGCGTATCACCGTGATCGGGATTTCCAGCGGCGTTCCTATGGCGACCATGAACCGATCCGACGCGACGGTTGCTTCCGCATCGGGGAGCACCGGGAGCACCTTCAACCGGTAAGCGTGGCGCGGACCGGCGCCGCCGAAGAGGTCTCGGATCTGGAGTTGGTAATTCGCGGTCGCCGGGGGTGTGAACGCGACGTCGATCGGGCCGTTGAGCGCGGCGGGTTCGGATTTGAGCAGCTGCTTGTCGGCCGCATCCGCGATGCGGAGCACCGGCGTCAGCGATAGCCCCGCGGGATCGACGTGGATGGCGAGCGGCTTCCCGGCGGTACCGGCGACGCGGATCACCGACGGCGCTCCCGCTTTATCGACGCGGCCGGTGACGGTGAACGGCGGTGTCAACGGATTGTCAGTGGTCCCGTCAAAACAGGGATGCGGCTCGCGCAGGATGGCAATCGGGTTCGCCGAGCCATAGCGATCCTCGCTGTTGCCGAGCTGCGCCGCGCGTTCTTTCAAGTTCCAACCCCGCAAAGTCAGAGTCGCCTCGCGGTCCCGCTCGACGGCGAACGGCGTGGCGTAATCGACGAACTCCCCGGCCGTGAGCGTCAGCCGGTAGACGCAAGTGGGGGAGCCGAAGTGGCGGATGCTGCTGTCCGGTTGCGAGGGGAAGGCGAACAGCCGGACGGCGTAGGTGCCCTCGGCCGGCGCGGTGAAGGCCAGCTCGGGATCCAGCCCGCGGGTATCGTGATTCTGCGCGACGACGCTGCCCGTGTCCGAAACCAATTGCAAGATCGCATCCATCGGCGACCGCAGGGTGCGGTGGGCTTCGAGCGACGCGACCAGCGTTTGCCCCTTGGCGAGCTTCACCCGGAATCCATCGACATCCCCGCCTTTGGCGAGCAGTCCGTTGACCACCGTCGGCAGCGCGATGATCGGCGCGATCTTCGGGGCGTCGTTCGGTTCGACCTCCGCGCCTTCGGGAAGGCCCCCGACGATGAACGGCCGCAGTGGGCTGGCGCCGGTGTCGTCGTTGACACGCAGCCAATGCACGCCGAGCGGCGCGTCCTTGGTGATCGTCACCGCCAGCTGACCCTTGACTTTCTCGGCTTTGACCGCGATCCCCGGCGAACTGCTCCAGACCCGCACGGGCCATGCGTCGAACGTGCCGGTGGCGACGACGGCCACCGTACTGCCGCGCTCGCCGCCGGCGGGGTTCAAGGTCGTGACCGCCGGCGGGGCGGCGCTGGCGATAGCGGTGAGGAGCAGGGAGACCCATAGAATCCGAACCATCGCTCACCCCATCAGTTCTTTGATCGGCGCCGCATCGCTGACGATGTGCGAGGGCCGGCCCTGCGGCGTGTAGAGCATCTTGTCCGGGTCGATGCCGAGCTTGCGGTAGACCGTGGACGCGAAATTCTCCGGCGACAGCACGCGATCCACCGCCGCGTAGCCTTTGCGGTCGGTCGCGCCGACGGTCAACCCGCCCGGCGTGCCGCCCCCCGCGAAGAGCACGCTCATGGCGTTCGCCCAGTGATCGCGGCCCGGCTTGTTCTGCCCGGAGAGCGTCGAGATCGCCGGCGTCCGCCCGAACTCGCCCAGTGCGATGACGAGCGTCGTGTCGAGCAGGCCGCGCTCGTCGAGATCGGCGATCAGCGCCGACACGGTTTGATCCCAGTTCGGCAGGCGCTTCCGCAGCGCGCCGAAGATATCGGAGTGGTGATCCCAGCCGCCGTCGTTGATCGTGACGAACGGAACGCCCGCTTCGACGAGTCGCCGGGCCAAGAGCGCCCGTTGGCCGAAGGCGTTCCGCCCGTAGCGGTCGCGCACCTTCGGGGCGTCGTCGCCGATGCGGAACGCGGCTTGCGCTTCCTTTGAGCGCATGAGTTCGTGCGCCTGTTGGTAATGTTCATCGAGCGCCACGGCCGGGTCGCCCGATGTTTTGTCGAGGAAGCGCTGGAAGCGATCGACGTCCGATTTCAACGAGCCGCGCTCGGCGAAGCGGCCTTCGGTAATCCCGCTGGGCAAAGCGACATCGCGGACGCGGAAGCCGGCGCTACTCGGGTCGCCGTCGACGACGAACGGGGCGTATTTGGCGCCGAGGAAATTGGGGCCACCGGAGCGCGTCATGTCCGGCAAGCTGAAGTACGACGGCAAGCCGACGGGGGCCGGTTTTTCGTGGGCGACGACCGAACCGAGACTCGGGTGGAAGCTGACGAACGCCCCGCAGCCGACGGGGATCCGCGGCGGCGCGCCGGTCATCATGTAGTGGTTGCCGGCGCCGTGGTTGCCCTGGTCGTGCCGGATCGAACGGACGACCGCGAGCTTGTCGGACATCCCCGCGAGCTTCACCATGTGTTCGGAGAGGAACACGCCCGGCACCCGGGTGGCGGCCGTTTTGAACTCGCCGCGGAACTCCGACGGCGCATCGGGCTTGGGGTCGAAGGTTTCGAAGTGCGACGGCCCCCCGTCCATCCAAATGAGGATGCACGCCTTCGCCTGCGGCTTGATTTTGGGGTCGGCATCCCGCGCGCGCAGCGCCGACGCGAGCCCACCGCCCAAAAGCGCACCGAGGCCGAGCTGGAGGAAATCGCGGCGGGAGGAAGTGTGTCGGGTGGGCATGGAGAGTTTCCTTCGTGCCGTGATGCAGATAGAGCAATCAAGTTGAGAAGATATAAAGGTACTTGTATCGCCGATATCGTGGGTTGCTGAGTATCAGTGTTGATTGAACCGCATCGATCACGACGAGACAGTCTCTTTTCTTCGTCTGGGCGAGTTTGAACGGGTCTGTCTTCGTCAGATTCCAATGCTCGAATGCAGCAAGAATCGGTTTGAAACGGGTGTCGGCATCGACTTTCCACTTTTGGCCCAAATGCTTGAAAAAGGCCCAAGCATTTTGATTGCCCCCTTTGCTCCGACCGTCCAGACGAACCCAATCCGGATGCAAAAGTGAGTGGGCTTGGACCGCTGCTGCGAACGCGGCAAAAGATTCGAATGTTCGCACATCGCACCATGAAATTAGTTTGTGTTTATCAGCTGGGCGCACTTCAACTCAACTCTTCCAAACGACACGGCCCACGTTTCGTACCCATGGGTTGGCCCGCTCTTAGTCACCGTCAGACACTCCGGTGCGTTGACTTCGATTTCGATCGTGGTTCCATCGGAGTCGTCCCACTCGAACGCGACCGAAGATTCGTACGTCGGCACCGTCCAACCCGGCGCGGCAATACCACGGGCCTCGAGAACATGTGCCAGAATCTGCGCGCTCTCGATCACTTCGGCGGGTATCGCCGGAGCGCCTTGCCCATCCCAACCGTCCTCCGTGTATTCGTTGCGGAATTCGGTGAGAGTCGATGCACTATCTTGCCAAGTCGATTTCGAATGAGCCGAACCGTTCATCGATTTCTGAGGGAGCCGGTTCAATAACTCGGGATCGATAGTCATCCACATCTTTCACCTCCTTCGTTCACTTCAGTCTACCACCCATCAATCCCCGAAGGCGAACTCGGGGGTGTTGATCAAAGCCCACAGCAAATCTTCGGCCGCCAGCTTCCGGGTCGCGCCCGGCTTTGCGAATCGGGCGACGCACGCCGCCGATTCCTCGGCCGTCGGTTTGCGACAATACGCCAGCAGGTAAAGCTCTTCGACGATCTCCGCCGGCGTCGATTTCCCCGCCGCCAGCTTCGTCGCGCGGCCGGTCTCGGCGGTGATCTTGGCCGCCAAGCCGGGGGCGTTCATCAGGTGCAGCGCTTGGACCACGGTGGTGTCCGTCGTCCGTTCGCAGGGCGGATCGGCGTTCGGATCGGGCCGGCCGAAGCTGTCGAGGAATTTGGAATCGAACCGCACCGTCCACGCTTCCACGGCGCGCGAACCGGCCGGCACGGCGTCGAACTTCTCGGGGACGCCCGTGACGTCCGCGACCGCATCGAGCAGCACCTCGGCTCGCAATCGCTGGCGGTAACGCCGGGAATAATTGCGAGTGTCGCCGACGTTGCGCTCCGTCGGCGTCGAACTCAGCGCGAACGTCTGACTCAGGGCGATGGTGCGGATCAGCTTCTTCAGGTCGAAGCCATTCTTGCGGAGGTCGTCGGCGAGCGCGTCCAACAGTGCCGGGTTCGATGGCGGGTTGGTATCGCGGAGATCGTCGACCGGATCGACCAAACCCCGGCCCATCATCTCGGCCCAGACTCGGTTCGCGATCACCTTGGCGAAGAAAGGATTTTCCTTCGCGGTCATCCACTCGGCGAGAACGGTGCGCGGATCGGTCCCGGCCGGGATGTCGAACGGCTTGCCGAGCAGCGCCGTCGGCGCCAGCACTTCCCCCGTCAATGGGTGCTTTACCGCGCCCGAGTCGGTGGCGAAGATGAATTCTTCGCCGCCGGAGATCGGTGCCGAAATGCCTTGGCCTTTGTGCCCGATGCGGCCGAAAAAGGCGGCGAAGCCGTAGAAGTCGCGCTGGCTCCACTTTTCGGACGGGTGCTGGTGGCATTTGCAGCAGTCGAGCCGGACGCCGAGGAAAAGCTGGCTGACCATCGGGCCGAGTTCTTCCGGCTCGCGGCGGTTGCGGAAGAACACGGCCGCGCCGTTCTTGAAGGTGCTCCCCTTCGCCGTGATCAGTTCCTTCACGAATTGGTCGTAGGGGGCGTTCTTGCGGAACTGTTCGCGGATCCATTCGTCGAGGTTGAAGGTCGCCTTGATGCCGGCGTGGTAGGGGTTCGGCCGCAGGAGATCGACCCACTTGTTCGCCCAGAAATCGGCGTACTCCGGCCGGGTGAGCAGGCGGTCGATGAGCGCCTCGGCTTTCTTCGGATCGCCGTCAGCGAGGTACGACCGCGTCTCGTCCGGCGTCGGCAATCGACCGAGGATGCTCAGATACGCCCGGCGGTGGAAGGTCGTTTCCGGTGCCGCACTCGATGCCGTGAGGCCGAGGCGCTTGAGTTTGTCCCAGACGTGGCCGTCGATGAAGTTCTGGCGCGGGAGCTTCGCGTAGAGCGCGGGATCGACGGCACCCGGCAGCGGGATGAGCACTTGGCTCACGGCGAACTTGTCGACGAAGCGCGCGGTGATCGCGGCTTCGCCGGCGATGTTGCCGACCATCACGATGCCGTTGGCATCGACGGCCGCGTAGCCGCTGTCGTTCGATTGGAACGAGGCCAGCTTCGTCACATCTTCGGTGGAACCGTCGGAAAAGTGCGCGGTGACGATGAGCGGGCGGGTCTGTTTGAACTCGGCGACGATGTCGGTCGGTGCGACGCTGATGCGCGCGAGCGTCGGGGCGTCGGCCGGGGTCCGAGGTGTGCCCGCGGCGATCCAGCGCTTCAACAATTCGTACCCGGCGCTGCCGAGGGGGAGTTTCTTACCGCCGCCGTGGGGCACCGCGCCGCTGGCCTTCAGAAGCAGCAGGCTGTTGTCGATGTCGGCGGGGAAGAGCCGGCGGCCGCGGGCTTCTTTGACGATGGCGTTGTGGTCGAAGCCGGCGTC